>JAAZUZ010000181.1 GCA_018623875.1 Synechococcus sp. HW_metabat.21 | reverse complement strand
GCCAACTTGGGCATTGCTCTGGCCAGGCAGGGCATGCGCACGGCTGTACTGGATGCCGACTTCGGTCTGCGCAACCTGGATCTCCTGCTGGGCCTCGAGAACCGGATCGTCTACACCGCCCAGGACGTGCTCTCGGAAACCTGCCGCCTTGAGCAGGCGCTGGTGAAACACAAGCAGGAGCCCAACCTCGCCCTGCTGCCTGCGGGCAATCCGCGGATGCTCGAGTGGCTGAAGCCCGAGGACATGCAAACCATCGCCGAGATGCTTGGCGAAACCCATGACATCGTCCTGATCGACTGCCCGGCGGGCATCGAAGACGGCTTTAAGAACGCTGCTGCCGCGGCCAAGGAAGCGATCGTGATTACGACCCCTGAAGTGTCCGCGGTGCGGGACGCTGACCGGGTCATCGGCCTGCTCAACACCCAGGGCATCAAGCCGATTCAGATGGTGCTCAACCGGGTTCGCCCGAAGATGATGGCCAACCAGGAAATGTTGGCGGTGGATGACGTCACCGACATCCTGGCCCTACCTCTGTTGGGGCTCGTGCTCGAAGACGAGCAAGTGATTGTGAGCACCAACCGCGGTGAACCCCTCACCCTGAACGGCTCCAACTCCCCGGCCGCCACTGCTTACAGCAACATCGCTCGGCGCATCTGCGGCGAGGACGTGCCGCTCATCGATCCCTCCAAGGTGAAGCAAGGCTTGCGCGCCAAGCTCAGCCGCCTGCTGCAAACCAAGATTTTCTGAACTGATGAGCCTGCGCGAATTCATCGACAAGTTGCTTGGGCGTCAGCCCGCCAGCGCCACCACGGCCAAGGAGCGCCTGCAGCTGGTGCTCGCCCATGACCGCAGCGACCTGAATCCAGAGCTGCTGGAGCAGATGCGCCGCGAGATCCTCGAGGTGGTCAGTCGCTACGTCGAGATCGATCTCAGCGAAGGAGATGTGAGCCTCGAGACCGAAGATCGCGTGACCGCTCTGGTGGCCAACCTGCCGATCCGGCGGGCCATCGTTAAGCCCACCCCGGCAGAGAACGAGGACGCCACAGAATCCGAAGAGACCAGCGAAGCCCCGAGCACAGAGACGGATGCAAGCGAAGCCGAAGAGGTGATCGTCAGCCAGGGCTGATCACGGGGAAAGCTGAGGGGAGCCGCACCCTCCCAATGGTTACCCCCGCAGGCCTTCAACCCACCCCAGCAGAGCGGCGCGTGCTCTCGGAATTGCGACACGGCAAAAGCAACGGATCCATCGCAACCGCCCTGGCCATCAGCCAGCGCACGGTCGAATGCCACCTCTCACGCCTGCTCAGCAAAACCGGTTGCCGCAACCGCACCCAGCTGCTGCTCTGGTCCATGACCGAGCGATAAGCTCTGGCTGGGGCCAGTCCCCGTTGCCGGCTTAGCTCAGTGGTAGAGCAGCGCTTTTGTAAAGCGAAGGCCATCGGTTCAAATCCGTTAGCCGGCTTTTCAAGGACAGTCCCTGATCTCCTCGTCAATCAACACTCCTACAACTGGGGTGATGAGGCGGCCTTTCTCGGACTCCAGAGCGCACTCACATCTCGGGGTTACCGGATCGAGCTGATCCTGGGCAACACCCACGCCATCCCGGAAGGCGGCTGCATCGCCGCTTCAGGGATCCCCTTTTATCCGGCAAAAGTCAAAACACGTCTCGAGCGCTGGTTGCTGTCAGCCTCCCTGCTCCATCCAGCCCTGTGGTGTCTCAGCGGAATGTCGAGCAGGCTGAGAGCTCTGATCCGCATACTCAAAAACTCTCCCCTTGTGGTTGTTGCCCCTGGAGGGAACAACCTCGCTTACCAGGATCACCTCTATCTGTTCGTCATCGCGGCCGCCCTTCGCCAGGGGAGTCAGGTCATTTTTGCCGGCAATTCATTCGGACTCAGCAGCTCTAGGCGGTTCAACAGCACGGCCCTTCAACTGCTCCAAAGGTGCCGCGTGGTTGCACGTGAACCCGAGTCCTACCGGCACTTGCAGCAGAACGCCATCCCCTGCTGGCTCAGTAGTGATCCGGCACTGTTGCTCGCAAAAGCAGAGTCAAGAGCGCCAACAAGCTCAGGGAACTACAGCGTCTTTATCCCCAATCAACTCTGGGCTTGGCATGGCCAATTCAAAGGCCAGATCAAGCGAGACCAGATCCGTCAGATCATCGAGACAATCATCCAAAGCCTCAGCCAACACAACCGCGTTGTTCTACTTCCACAGACCTTTCCCTACCCGAACCCCGCGGAAGACTTCAGCGATTACACGAAGACCTTCAACTGTGAGGTTGCCGAACACCTGACGCCCGCTGAACAGATCACACTCATCGCTGGCGCTCAGGGTGTCGTCAGCATGCGCTACCACGCCCTTGTCTTTGCTGCGATCGCAGGCCAACGCTGCTTTTCGCTCTGCTACGAACAGAAAATGACGGGCTTCCACCGGACGATCTATGGCCAGCAGGGACACGTTGTCCTCCATGCCCGAGCGATTGAACCGAACGGTTTTCAACTGCCAGCTCTGATCGATTTCCCCACTCCAAAAGCCCATGCATTGAGCCGGGAAATTGAGCGACTGGAGCAGATGTACAGGGAGCTTTTTGCATCCCCTCCGACTCACCAAGATCAAACGCTGAGCAAGAGCCCGAGAAGCATTTCAATCTGAACCAAACAGGGAGGCCATCCCTAGCGTCCAGCTCAGGTCAGCAGGGCATTCGCCCAGAGCAGATGAGTGAGCTGAAATGTCCTTTCAGTGGACATGTGGGTGCTGTCACCGCCGCCAGCCAAGGCGAGCGCGGGCAGTGGTGGCCCAATCAACTGGACCTATCTCTGCTGCACCAACACGGTCCTGAGACCAACCCGCTTGGCAGCGGCTTCGATTACGCCGCTGAATTTCAAGAGCTGGACTACGCCGGCCTCAAGGCGGATCTACGCGCCTTGATGACCGATTCCCAGCCCTGGTGGCCGGCGGACTGGGGGCATTACGGCGCGCTGTTCATTCGTATGGCGTGGCACAGCGCCGGCACCTATCGACTCATCGATGGTCGCGGTGGCGCCGGCCATGGCAACCAACGCTTCTCCCCTCTGAACAGCTGGCCAGACAACACCAACCTCGACAAAGCACGGCGACTGCTCTGGCCGATCAAACAGAAGTACGGCAACCGCATCTCCTGGGCCGACTTGATCATCCTCACGGGGAATGTGGCCCTGGAGTCCATGGGCTTCCCCACCTTCGGGTTCGCGGGGGGCCGCGTTGACCGTTGGGCCCCAGAAGCCGATGTGTTCTGGGGCAGCGAGACCCAGTGGTTAAGCGATGAGCGCCACCAAGCGGACGGGAGCCTCGATCAACCCCTCGCCGCCGTCGAGATGGGGCTGATTTATGTGAATCCGGAGGGGCCTGAAGGCCATCCCGATCCGGTGGCCTCCGGTAAAGATGTGCGCAACACCTTTGCCCGCATGGGCATGACGGTGGAAGAAACCGTGGCCCTGGTCGCCGGTGGCCACACCTTCGGCAAATGCCACGGCGCCGCACCGGCTGAGCACCTCGAGGCCGAACCCGAAGGAGCCGGCCTCGAGCAACAGGGCCTGGGTTGGCAGAACAGCTTT
>JAAZUZ010000039.1 GCA_018623875.1 Synechococcus sp. HW_metabat.21 | reverse complement strand
GTTCCGCCAAGGGTGGCCAGCATCGGAATTGAGGCGTTGACCCCATTCTGGGCCGCTCTCTACAGTCGTCGCCTGCCCACCTGGCGGAATTGGTAGACGCGCTGGTTTTAGGTACCAGTGGCTTCGGTCGTGGGGGTTCAAGTCCCCCGGTGGGCATCCGCTCGAGACGTCAACTTTTCTAAGCTGCTTCTTATTCATTCGATATGACGCAGACCTTGGTGCCAGCTGAGTCGAGAGAGCTTGGACGCCAAGGGGTGCGTGCATCAGTGAGTGCCGTACCGCGGGAATACCTCGATCCCCCGGCCCCCTGGAACCCAACCGTGGGGCTTTTCTTGGGCGGTTACGCCCTGGCCGCTCTCAGCATTGCTGGCTGGTTCCTCTGGGGCTGGCCCCTGCCTGTGTTGCTCGCTACCGGCTTTTTGGCCCTGCACCTCGAGGGCACCGTCATCCATGACGCTTGCCACAACGCGGCGCACCCCAGCCGGTTCTGGAATGCCTTCATGGGGCATGGAGCTGCGTTGCTGCTCGGCTTCAGCTTCCCGGTGTTCACGCGCGTGCACCTGCAGCACCACGCCCATGTGAACGATCCGAAGAACGATCCCGATCACATCGTCAGCACCTTTGGTCCGCTCTGGTTAATTGCGCCCCGATTTTTCTATCACGAGTATTTCTTCTTCCAGCGCAAGCTTTGGCGTGGCCATGAACTCTTGGAATGGGGACTAGGTCGGGGGATTTTCTTCGCGATCGTGCTGGCTGGAATTAAATATGGCTTCATTGATTTCATCTTCAATGTCTGGTTCGCCCCAGCCCTGATGGTTGGAGTGACCCTTGGGTTGTTCTTTGATTACCTGCCTCACCGTCCCTTCTCGTCGCGGAACCGTTGGCACAACGCCAGGGTCTATCCCGGGCGTTTGATGAACTGGCTGATCATGGGTCAGAACTATCACTTGGTTCATCACCTCTGGCCATCCATTCCTTGGTTTGAGTACCGCCCGGCCTATCACGCAACCAAGCCAATTCTGGATGCAAAGGGATCTCCCCAGCGCCTCGGATTGTTCGAGACCAAGAGTGATCTGACGAACTTCCTCTACGACATCGTTCTGGGTGTGCGTAGCCATCGCCGCCGCCGCAGCAAACTGCGTCCAATCGCTGGTTTGCTGCCCTCGTTTAGGGCCCGGCGCCATGTGGTCGCACTGCTGCACCGCACGGCTGTTTCCCCGCGCCGCTAGGGCCTAGAGCCGAACTCGAGCTGAGTTCAAGCTCGAGTTCGATCAGTCCGCCAGGATCTTGGGTACGCGGAAGAAATCGCCTTCCCGCAGGGGCGCCTCATCCAGCAGCTGCTCGCGCACATCGGTGGGAACGACGGTGTCTTCGCGAGTCACGTTGACCACCTCAACGGCCCGGGTGGTCGCGGGTACCCCATCGGTATCGACCGCCTGCAGTTGGTCGACGTAGCCGAGGATTCGCTCGAGTTGACCGGTGTAGGTCGCGATTTTCTCCTCGGGCAGATCCAGGCGAGCCAGCTTGGCCACCTTGCGGACGTCGTCGGCGCTGATGTTGCTCATGGGGTGAACCTAGCTGGCCGACTCGCTTAAAAAGCGCTCCAGATCAGTGGCTAGACCTGTTGCAGCCACCTCCAAAAAGCGGCGGCCGTCTTCGGCGGTGGCCAAAGAAGGGTGGGAGCCCATGCGGCCATCGGGGTGGCGGCGGCGGAAGTCCTCGGGGCTGTGAATGGGGCCAGCGGGGGCCGGGTCGGGCAGCGGTTGCTGCTTGCTCTCCAGGCTGGGCTCCAGCGCCAGGGTGATGGCGATTTCGCTGGGTGTCGCATGGTGCCCCTCCTTGTTCCCATAGAGCTCTCGGGCCAGACCCATCGCCTCGGAGGTCATGAACCAGTTGGCGAGCTTGCAGCGCAGCTGGGGAGCATTGGGGAGGCCGCGGGCTGCGGCGGTGCCATAGGCCTGGGCAAAGGCGGCTTTGCAGGTGGCGATGTTTCCGCCATGGCCATTGATCACGTAGATCCGCTCAAACCCGTGGCGGGCTAAGGACAGGATCAGGTCGTGCAGAACAGCCAACAGGGTGGAGGGCTGCAGGCTCATGGTCCCGGCAAAGCCGAGATGGTGTTCGGCCATGCCAAAGGCCTGGGCGGGGGTCACGAGCACCCCCAGCCGCCGGCCGACTTCCAGGGCCACGGCTTCAGCGGTTAGCGCGTCGGTGCCGATCGCTCCAGTGGGGCCGTGCTGCTCGGTGGAGCCGAGGGGAATGATCACCCCTTTGTTCTGCTTGAGATAGGCCTCCACTTCGGGCCAGCTCCGCAGCTGCAGTCGGATGTCTTCGGTGCAGTGAGCAACCACGGAGCTGGGGCATCAGATCGGTTCAGTATCCCTAGGTCTTGGCCTTCGGCGGCCGTCCATGCGTCAGCGATGCCTGGACCGCGCCGCCGAGGCTGACGACGAGATGCACAGCTGGGAGGAGATCGTTCGCCTCGACTCGCTTGGTGCTTTGAGTGCCCGCCTGGCGTCTTTCAGTCGCTCCGCATAGCCCGAGGACCTCGAGACCAGCTCGGACTGCCTCCAGTCGGAGCGCCTCTCCAGTGAGAGCTAGTGGGCGGTGCCGTTGCCGTCGTACTTGTCAGTGTCGTAGTAGCCGCCCTTGGTCCCGAAGAAGAGGGTGGCCAGCACAAACAGGCCGCTGCTGCCAATCAGGACCGTGGCAAGGGTGAAGCCGTCGGAGTGCATCGCAGGGGCGGAGCCGATGGCTTGATTCTGACCTCGGTTTCTGCGGCTTGCAGCAAAGGCTCGGTTAACTGTGATCAGAAGGTTGCGCGGATGGATGAAGCGTCACGTCCCTGCCCTGCCCCACGCCTTCTTCTGTCGTCCAGCGGAGGTCGTTGCCCCTGAGCTGATTGGCTGCCGGTTGGTGAAACGCCAAGCAGACGGCAGCCTGCTCTGGGGTGTGGTGGTGGAAACGGAGGCGTATTCCCAGGACGACCCCGCCTGCCACGGCTGCCGCCGCCGCTCCCCGAGCAACGAAACGCTCTTTGGTGAGCCAGGACGTTTTTACGTCTATGTGAGCTATGGCATCCACCACTGCGTGAACGTCGTGACCGACCGGGCGGACTGGGCCAATGGGGTCTTGCTTCGGGCCTTGGCCATCCCGGGGGAGCCCGAGCGGGTCGCCGCGGGTCCGGCTCTGCTGGCCCGTCGCTTTGGCCTCGACCGCAGCTACGACCGCTGCTTGACCAGCCCGGAGCAGGGGCTTTGGTTCGCTCCAGCGCCCGTCGCGTTTCGAGCCGATGACCTGGTTCAAACCAGTCGCATCGGCATCAGCCAGGGCCAGGACCTGCCTTGGCGCTGGTACCTACGCAGCAGCCGCAGCATTAGTCGCCGCGCCAAGGGGGACCGCACCCCTGCTGTCGCCCAAGCCTGGGACGTGGCCTCCTGCTCCGCGGGCTTCTAGCCTGCAGATGACGCTTGCCGCAGACCTTGAGCGACTGGACCCACCGCCATGTGCTGGATCTGGCGGCCTTCTCGCTTGAGGACTACACCACTGTTTTGGAGCTGGCTCAGCGCTTTCGGGCCATGCCCACCAGTGGTGCCCGCAAGTTGCCGGCCCTGCAGGGCAAGCTCGTCACCACCCTTTTTTTTGAGCCCAGCACCCGCACCCGCAGCAGCTTTGAGCTGGCGGCCAAGCGGTTGTCAGCGGATGTTCAGAGCTTCTCTCCTTCCTCCAGTTCCCTGAGCAAAGGCGAGAGCCTGCTCGACACGGTGCGCACCTACGTGGCCATGGGCGCCGACTTGCTCGTGGTCCGACACCGCTGCACGGGAATTCCGGCGTCCTTGGCGAACGACCTGGATCTCAGTGGCGATCGCGTCGCAGTCCTCAATGGCGGCGACGGTTTGCACAGCCACCCCAGTCAGGGTCTGCTGGATCTCTTCTCGCTCGCGCGTCAGTTCAACCCGGAGAACCCCACCCCTGAGGCCCTGCGGGGCCGGCGGATCGTGATCGTCGGCGACATCCTGCATTCCCGTGTGGCTCGCTCCAACCTCTGGGCGTTGACCGGCTGCGGTGCCGATGTGGTGCTCTGCGCGCCCGCCACCTTGCTGCCGCAGGCGTTTGAACAGTTCGTCGATGCCCCCCCGCCCGGGCAGGCCAGCGATCCCGTCGCCCAGCGCGGTCGCATCAGCATTGAGCGCAATCTCGATCAGGCCTTGGCTGGCGCCGATGCCGTGATGACCCTGCGCCTGCAAAAGGAGCGGATGAACCAAAACCTGCTCACCAGCTTGGAGAGCTATCACCGCCGGTTTGGTCTCACCCATGAGCGTCTGCCCGGCAAGATCCCCGTCCTCCACCCCGGTCCGGTGAACCGTGGGGTTGAGATGAGCGGCGCGCTGCTCGATGACCCGTCCCTGTCCCTGGTGGAGGAGCAGGTCACCAATGGCATCCCGATTCGGATGGCCCTGCTCTATCTCCTTGCTGCTGGCTAACTCAGAGCAGCTTGAAGCCTTCCAGCAGCAAGCCGTAGCAAAAGCCCATGCGGCTCATGTCCAGGAGCTGCAGCCCCAAGCGATTGCTGGTCTTGCGCAGGAGTGGTCCGCGCAGGCGAATCGCCGCTTCGATGGCCAAGACGCAGAGGAGTGCTGCCGGGGGGTCAAGGAACGAGCGTGCCCCGGTCAAGGTGGCGATGGCATTCCCCAGGAAAAAGGTGCTGAGCAGGACGATCAGCAGCACCGAGAGCCGGCGCCAGGGGTTGCTGGCCCAGCGCTCAAGGCGCGGCCAGGCGCCACCAAGGTTGCGCTGCAGCCTTGTGCGTTGGGGTGGGGGCAGCAGAGTCAGGGGAGGCGTCGCCGGCAGATGGTCTGAGGTTTACCGCAGGGGTACAAAAAAAGCCCGGGTCTCCCCGGGCTTCGCGTCTGAGCTGAGCTCACTTGGCGGCGTCTTTGGCCTTGCGGCTGCCTTTGCCTTCCAGCAGTTCCAGGAGCGCTTCCATTTGGGCCATCACGCCACGCACCTCGCCGGCTTCTGGAAGCAGGCCGTCTTCCATGACGCCCTGGTGCATCTCGCGCAGCTCTTGGCGGATGTAGCGCAGGTGGCTCACCACTTGCTCGCGCTTCGACTGCGACATGAGCGTGAAAGGGTTCGAAAGCTAAACCCTTTTACCCCATCGCCCCTTTAGCAGAGACCGGGCTGCGGCCAGCGCGCCAAACCCCACATGGGTGATCGGGCGATTTACTTCTGGCCGAATTTGGCCTTGGCGCTCTCAAAAAAAGCTTCGTCGATCAGATCCAGGCCGGCTTCGTTGGCCATGGCTTCGATGCGCTTCCGGGCCGCAGGGCGCACAAAAAAGGGGATCTCCTTGAGCTTGGCCTCGGCCTCTGGTTTCCAGTTCATGGCCAGATCCGCACCGGGATTTCAAGGGTGGATGGAGAATAGGGGACTCGAACCCCTGACCTCTGCGGTGCGATCGCAGCGCTCTACCAGCTGAGCTAATTCCCCTGAAGACCAGGAAGAATCCTTGTCCTGGCCAGAACTTATCAGTCTTCAACGGCCATGACCGATTCCCCCTCCATCACCCCCGAGTTGATCGCGGCGCAGACCGAGGCCTCCATGCAGGAGTTGGGGCGGCGTCTGGACGAGGACGACTACCCCTCCCCGTTTGCCGCGTTAAACGATTGGCACCTACTGCGGGCCGTCGCGATTCACCGTCCGGAGCTGGCGCGCCCCTACGTGCACTTGGTTGATCAAGAACCCTTTGATGAGGACTGAGATCCCGCTCGACCCCCTCAAGGGACGACGTGTTCTGGTGGGGATCAGCGGCAGCATTGCCGCGGTCAAGCTTCCACTGGTGGTCAGCGCCCTGGCCAAGCGCGGCGCTGAGGTCCGTTGTGTGCTGACCCCCAGTGCTGCGCAGCTGGTGAGTCCCGTTGCACTCGCCAGCCTGAGCCGTCAGCGCTGTTACCTCGACGCTGATCAGTGGAGTCACACCGCTGCGCGTCCTCTGCATGTGGAACTGGCGGAGTGGGCTGATCTGGTGCTCTTGGCTCCGCTCTCAGCGACCAGCCTTGGGCGTTGGGTCTATGGGCTTGGGGACACCCTCTTGGCGTCGCTGTTGCTGGCCACGGAGGCGCCGGTATTGGCTGCAGCGGCCATGAACACCGCCATGTGGAGTTCCCCTGGGGTGCATCGCAATTGGCAGGCCCTCCAGGACTTTGAGCGTGTCTTGCCCTTGGGCCCCGCGGAGGGTCTGCTGGCCTGTGATCGGCAGGGGGCTGGACGCATGGCGGAGCCGGCCTCCCTGCTGCTCGCCCTGGAGTCCCTGGCGGTCTGGGGCTGGCAGCGCGATTGGCAAGGACGTCGCCTGCTGGTCAGTGCTGGGCCCACGCGGGAGTGGCTGGATCCAGCCCGCTGCATCAGCAACCCCAGCACGGGGCGGATGGGGGTGTTGTTGGCCCAGGCGGCCCGTCTGCGTGGCGCCGACGTGGATCTGGTCCACGGCCCCCTGCAGGTGGAGCCGGCTTGGCTTGCGGGCTTGCGCTGCCATCCGGTGGAGACCGGAGCGGAGCTTCAGCATTCCCTCGAGGGGCTCCAGCCCCAGGCCAGTGCCATTGCCATGGCGGCGGCCGTGGCGGACCACCGCCCGAAGCAGCGCTTCCGCGAGAAGCCAGACAAGCAGGCCTTGGCGGATGCCATGGAGGCGGGCTGGGAGCCCGTGCCTGATGTGCTGCGCGGCTTGGTGGAGCGTCGCCCTACTGGTCAGGCGATCCTTGGTTTTGCGGCCCACACGGGCGATGTCCTGCCGCAGGCCCAGGCCAAGTTCGCGCGTAAGGGCTGTGATCTTCTGTTTGCCAACCCCATTGACGTTGCAGGGGCCGGTTTCGGCAGCCTCTCCAACGAAGGCTGGATCCTGGGCCCGGGAGCGGCTGTTGAGCGCGTTGAACCCATGGGCAAGCTCGCCTTGGCCCACCGGCTGTTGAGTGTTCTGGCTACGGCTTCAGGCGGCCAAGGCTGAGTCGTTGTCGCTCTGCAGCAGGTCCATAAAGGTCCGCAGCTGCAACCGGGGGATGTAGGGCCAGCCACCGCTCTTCTCCATGCCCTTCAGCAGGTTGAAGAGCTCGCCGCGATCGGAGGGAAGGCTGGAGCGGAATGCACCGTCCTGGATGGTGCGGTGCAGTTCCTCGAGGCGCCGAAGCAACAGCAGCAGGGCTTGGGCTTCGCCATCTACCTCGGCGGCCAGTTCTTCCAGGCTCTCCAGCTCGGAACTCAGCCGGGCCTCCCAATCGCCTCGGACCAGGCTGTCGTCGATCTGAGAGGTGTTGCTGGCGTCGCTCATACAGGGATTAATTCAGCCGCTCTCGCATACAGGTTGTTGAGAGCCGCGACATGGTACGCGGAATGGACGTTTTGCACCGGTAATATCGCCGTCGGGCCAACCCCATCCCTGAGGTTTCCCCCGCCAGACCGGTTTCTCCCCCATGCGTTTCCGTCCTCTGCTGGCCGTCGTGCTGGCGCTTTGCCTGACCCTCGTGACCGCTTGCAGCGGCGGTGCGAAGGCTGTTGATCGGGCCGATCTGACCTACGACGACATCCACAACACCGGTCTGGCCAACGATTGCCCGACCCTCCCCGACTCCGCCCGCGGCTCCATCGCCCTCGACAGCAACACCAAGTACGAGTTGCGCGAGGTCTGCATGCACCCTGCAGAGGTGTATGTGAAGGGCGAGCCCGCCAACAAGCGTCAGGAGGCCCAGTTCGTGGCCACCAAGATCCTGACCCGCTTCACCACCAGCCTTGACCAGGTCTACGGCGACCTGACCGTGACCGGCGACGGCATCAACTTCAAAGAGATGGGTGGCATCGACTTCCAGATCGTCACCGTGTTGCTGCCCGGTGGTGAGGAAGTCCCTTTCACCTTCTCCTCTAAGGAGCTCGACGCGACTGCCGATGGCGCTGCCATCAGCACCAGCACTGATCTCAACGGTGCCTATCGCGTCCCCAGCTACCGCACCTCCAACTTCCTGGATCCCAAGGGCCGCGCACTGACCACCGGCGTTCAGTACGCCCAGGGTCTGGTGGCTCTGAACGGTCAGGACGATGAGCTGGCTCGCGAGAACAGCAAGCGCTACATCGACGGCACCGGTGAGATGAATCTCTCCATCACCAAGGTCGATGCCTCCAGCGGCGAGTTCGCCGGTGTCTTCACCGCCGTTCAGCCCTCTGACACCGACATGGGCAGCCATGACCCCGTCGACGTCAAGATCGTTGGCCAGCTCTACGGCCGCCTCGAGAAGGCCTGATCGCCTCTGCCGACTCAGAACGCTTGATCAGGGGCTCTTCGGAGCCCCTTTTTTCATGGCGACTCGAGTGCTCTGGGAGAATCGCCGGCATTGGATCCACTCCCCGTTGCCATGACCACCGCAGCTCCTGCACCCCGTCAGGGTTTGATCGCTCCCCACGGCGGCACCCTTGTGGACCTGCGGGTGCCTGAGGCCCAGCGGGAGGCGGCGAAGGCTGGCGTGGATCACGTGCTCGAGTGCTCCGATCGCAACGCCTGCGACATCGAACTGCTGATGGTGGGTGGCTTTTCACCCCTGCGCGGCTTCATGCACCAGGACGACTACCTCTCGGTGGTCGAGAAGAACCGCACCACCAGCGGCCTTCTCTTTGGTCTGCCGATCGTGATGGATACCGATCGCGACGACATCGCCGTTGGTCAGAAGCTGCTGCTGACCTACCGCGGTCAAGAGCTGGCCGTGATGACGGTGGAGAGCCAGTGGGAACCTGACAAGGCCCGCGAGGCGGTTGGCTGCTACGGCACCTCCTCCCTGGAACACCCTGCGGTGAAGATGATCGCCACCGAACGCGGTCGCTTCTACTTGGGCGGTTCGATTCAAGGGCTGGAGCTGCCCGAGCGCGTCTTCCCTTGCAAGACGCCCGCTGAGGTCCGCGCGAACCTGCCCGAGGGTCAGGACGTGGTGGCCTTCCAGTGCCGCAACCCCATCCACCGTGCGCACTACGAGCTCTTCACCCGAGCCCTCGATGCCACCAACGTGAGTGATCAGGGCGTGGTTCTTGTGCACCCCACCTGCGGCCCCACCCAAGACGACGACATCCCCGGCGCGGTTCGCTTCCAGACTTACGAGCGTCTGGCCGCTGAGGTGAACAACCCCCGCATCCGCTGGGCTTACCTGCCCTATTCGATGCACATGGCTGGGCCGCGTGAGGCGCTGCAGCACATGATCATCCGCAAGAACTACGGCTGCACCCACTTCATCATTGGCCGCGACATGGCCGGCTGTAAGTCCTCGATCAGTGGTGAGGACTTCTATGGCCCCTACCAGGCCCAGGACTTCGCCCGCGAGAACGCTCCCGAGCTGGGAATGGAGACGGTTCCGTCCTTGAACCTCGTCTACACGGAGGAAGAGGGCTACGTGACCGCCGAACACGCCGATGCCCGTGGTCTGCACGTCCGCAAGCTCAGCGGTACCCAGTTCCGCAAGATGCTGCGCGGCGGCGAAGAAATCCCCGAGTGGTTCGCTTTCAAGAGCGTCGTCGAGGTTCTGCGCTCAGCTGCCTGAGTCCGGTTAACATTCCTTAATCACTGTCCTCGATCAAGCGGAGAACCAAGTGAAAAAGCGCTGGCGCAATGCGGGGCTTTACGTCCTCTTAGCCGTAGTGGTGATCGCCGTCGGTACGGCGTTCTTTGATCGTCCTGATCCCGCTAATGCCCCGCGCACCCTTCGCTACAGCGACTTCGTGGAAGCCGTTGAAGCCAATGAGGTGTCACGGGTTCTGATCGCTCCCGATCGCGGCACGGCCCAAGTGGTCGAGAACGACGGCCAGCGCGCCGTGGTGAACCTCGCCCCTGACAAGGATCTGCTGAAGCTCCTTGAAGGCCACAAGGTCGACATCGCCGTCGAGCCTTCCCGCCAGCCCCAGGCTTGGCAGCAGGCCATTGGCTCTTTGATCTTCCCTTTGCTTCTGCTGGGTGGTCTCTTCTTCCTCTTGCGCCGCGCCCAGGGCGGTGGCGGGAACCCCGCCATGAACTTTGGCAAGAGCAAGGCCCGGGTTCAGATGGAGCCCGAAACCCAGGTCACCTTTGGTGATGTGGCCGGCATCGAAGGCGCCAAGCTCGAGCTGACCGAGGTCGTCGACTTCCTCAAGAACCCCGATCGCTTCACCGCGGTCGGCGCCAAGATTCCTAAGGGTGTGCTGCTGGTTGGCCCTCCAGGTACCGGTAAAACCCTGTTGGCCAAGGCCGTCGCCGGCGAGGCCGGTGTGCCCTTCTTCTCGATCTCCGGTTCGGAGTTCGTCGAGATGTTCGTGGGTGTCGGTGCCAGCCGGGTGCGTGACCTGTTCGAGCAGGCCAAGAAGAACGCCCCTTGCATCGTCTTCATTGACGAGATTGACGCCGTGGGTCGTCAGCGCGGCGCTGGCCTCGGCGGCGGCAACGATGAGCGTGAACAGACCCTCAACCAGCTCCTGACGGAGATGGACGGCTTTGAGGGCAACACCGGAATCATCATCGTCGCAGCGACCAACCGCCCCGACGTGTTGGATGCGGCGCTGATGCGTCCTGGTCGCTTCGACCGTCAGGTGGTTGTGGATCGTCCTGACTACGCCGGCCGTCTGCAGATCCTTGGTGTCCATGCCCGCGGCAAGACCCTCTCCAAGGACGTCGATCTCGACAAGATTGCGCGCCGCACCCCCGGTTACACCGGTGCTGATCTCGCCAACCTTCTGAACGAGGCCGCCATCCTCGCGGCTCGTCGTCAGCTCACCGAAGTCTCCATGGACGAGGTGAACGACGCGATTGAACGGGTCATGGCCGGTCCTGAGAAGAAGGACCGGGTGATGAGCGAGAAGCGCAAGCGTCTTGTGGCTTATCACGAGGCCGGCCATGCCCTGGTGGGTGCCTTGATGCCGGACTACGACCCGGTGCAGAAGATTTCGATCATTCCTCGCGGTAATGCCGGTGGTCTGACCTTCTTCACTCCGAGTGAAGAGCGCATGGAGTCGGGTCTCTATTCCCGTGCCTACCTCCAGAACCAGATGGCCGTTGCCCTCGGCGGTCGCGTTGCTGAGGAGATCGTCTACGGCGAAGACGAGGTCACCACGGGTGCCTCCAACGACCTCCAGCAGGTCGCCCGAGTTGCCCGTCAGATGGTCACCCGCTTTGGCATGAGCGATCGCCTGGGTCCCGTGGCCCTCGGCCGCAGCCAGGGCGGCATGTTCCTCGGTCGTGACATCGCTTCCGAGCGTGATTTCTCTGAGGACACCGCTGCCGCCATCGACGACGAGGTCAGCCTGCTGGTCGCCGAGGCCTACAAGCGAGCAGTCGCAGTGCTCAACGGCAACCGCAGCGTGCTCGATGAGCTCGCCGAGATGCTGGTGGAGCGCGAGACCGTCGATGCTGAGGATCTGCAAGAGCTGCTGATCCGCAGTGACGTCCGCGTTGCCGAATACGTCTGAGGCTTTTGCCTCAGATCCCTCGGGTCTTCTGAGGGGATTGCACCGCCAGCCTGTGCTGGCGGTGCTTCGTGTGTCTGAGCGTCGTCTCGCTGAGACCCAGCTCAGTCAACTTATGGATGCGGGCCTGCAGCATGTCGAGCTCGCTGTCTCGTTGACCCCTGCTTGGGTGGAGTTGGCGGTTGACCTGCGTGAACGCTTTCCAGCACTTCGGCTTGGCGCTGCGTCGGTGCGCTGCCCCCAGGGCCTGGCTGCCGCGCAAGCCGCTGGGCTGAACTATGCCGTCTCTCCGATTCTTGAGCCGCAACTGTTGGTGCAGGCCCGTCAGGACGGCATCACCTTGATCCCTGGCGTTTACACCCCATCGGAAGTGGCCCGGGCTCAAGCGCTCGGGGCGCAAGCGGTGAAGCTCTTCCCCGCTAGCAGTCTTGGCCCGAGC
>JAAZUZ010000180.1 GCA_018623875.1 Synechococcus sp. HW_metabat.21 | reverse complement strand
CGCCTGGATGCCAAGGGCTACGACGCCGACATCGATAGCTTCCTGGACTCCGACGACTACCAGAACACCTTTGGTGAGTGGACCGTCCCCTACCAGCGCGGTTGGAAGACCGAGAGCTGCGGGACCATGCAGGAATTCACCTGGAGTTTCCAGCTTCTGCGCGGCAACAGCAGCAGCAGCCTCAAGGGTGACCTGGCCGGCATCTCCAGCAAGTTAGGCGGCGCCGCCTACCAGAACCGCCCGATGGCGGTTGTGCCTCCTTCTTCCTCGGAGACCCAGGGCTTCAGCTTCCGTCCTTCGAAGAACCTCGCCGACGCTGCAACCCGGCTTGGTACTGGTGCCTCTGACCAAGGCAAAACCTTCCGCGTTGAAGTTACGGGCTACAGCGCCAATAACGTCCGGCGCGTCTCCCGTTACACCCGCTCCAATCGCGTCTACTACGTGCCCTTCGACAAGCTCTCCGAGCAGTTCGAGCGCATTCACCGCGAGGGCGGAAAGATCGCCAGCATCACGCCTGTGAGCTGATCGTCAGGCCCTCGCTCTCGGGCGAGGGCCACCAAAAGCTGGATCACTGAGCAGCGCCAACTGCCCAGTGATCGCAGGGAGCGACACCTGCCTTCTGAACAAGGATCTCCCCTTCCCATCTTCCCATGTCTGCCAATCGTTCGAATTCCCTCGGCTTCGGTGCCACCCAGCTGATCGAGGGTCCGGTCTCCTACAGCCGCACACGCATGCCTGCCGGTGACGCGGCGCTGACCAACGGCTCTTTCCGGAATCAAGACCTCTCGCCCGCCCGCGACGAGTTCGCTCCTGATGACGAGACGGCCCTCGCCGTTGTCATTCGTGCGGCCTACCGCCAAGTGTTTGGCAACGTCCAGCCGATGGAGAGTGAGCGCTGCATCAGCGCGGAGTCCCGTCTGCGCCAAGGCGAAATCACGGTGCGTGAGTTCGTTCGTCAGCTGGCTAAATCCGAGTTTTATCGCTCCCGCTATTTCGAGGCGGTTGGCCCCCATCGCTCCGTTGAGCTCAGCTTCAAGCATCTGCTGGGTCGGGGCCCTGCAACCGAGGCGGAGATCACCGCTCAGGTGGCCCAGATGGCGAGCGGCGGTTTCGACGCCGCAATCGATCACCTTCTTGATTCCGACGAGTACTTCGCCGCCTTCGGCGAGGACACGGTTCCCTACGCCCGCAGCTGGGGGTCAGCCCCTGGGATGCCACAGGCAAGCTTCAACCGCATGGCTGTGCTCGAGCAAAATTTTGCCGGTAGCGACACCGCCGTCGGTTCGAGAAGCCAACTGCTCAACAACCTTGCCCAGGGCAACCGTCTGAGCATCAAGGTCCCGGCGCAGGTTTATCGCAGCGCCGGCGTTGGTGGCTTCACCGGCACCAGCAGTGGCCGCACCGCGTTCGCTCCTGTGAAGCGTGCCCTCTCCGATGGTGGCGACAGCGCTCCGATGCGCGGCGACCTGTACGTGGGCTTTGGCCTCGGTCAGCGGGAGCAGGAGGTCTTCGAACGCACCCCTGGTGATTCCGCCGATCAGATTCAAGGTTTGATTCGCGCCACCTACCGCCAGGTGATGGGTAACCCCCACCTGATGGAGAGCGAGCGCAACCTCACGGCAGAAAGCAAGTTTGCTGAGGGCCTCTCCAGTACCCGGGAATTCGTTCGGGCCATTGCGCTCTCTGCGGAGTACAGCCGTCGCTTCTTCGAAAGCAACGCTCCGTATCGCTTTGTCGAGCTGAACTTCAAGCATCTGCTGGGTCGTGCCCCCACCTCCCAAGCCGAGGTCAGCGAGCACATTCAGCGCCTCGCCAACGAGGGCTACGAGGCGGAGATCAACAGCTACCTCGACTGCGCTGAATACCAGCAGACCTTTGGTGAGGAGACGATTCCTTACCAGCGCATCGCCACGGAAGTCGGCCGCTCCCAGGTGGCCTTCAACCGTCATCTCTCCCTGTCCCAGGGCTACGCCGCCAGCGACACGGTGCAGTCCGCCTCCAGCCTGGTGGCCTCGGTTGCCACCAACGGCGTCCCCGGCAATTGGAACTCCACGACCCAGCGCATCAACCGTGTTGCTGCTGCCTCGGGTACCACCGAGCCCACCGGTAAGCGCTACCGGATCGTCGTTCAGGCTCAGCCTGCAGGCGGCCGCCAGCGCACCCCGAACGCCAGCTACCTGGTGTCTGGCAAGGACATGACCTCTCAGCTGGGCTACATCCACCGCCGTGGGGGACGGATCGTCTCGATCACGGAAGTGATGTGATCAATTTCTGATCACGGCAATAGCGATTGACACCTCCACCCCTTTCTTCGAATGACTGATTCCACCGCCGTAATTCGAGCTGCCTATCGCCAGGTCTTCGGCAATGCTCACCTGATGGATGAGGAGCGCTGCGCGTCAGCGGAAAGCCTCTATGTCAACGGCGACCTCACGGTGCAGGGTTTGGTGACGGCCCTTGCCCAGTCGGACACCTACCGGCGCTTGTTCCTCGAGAAAAACGGTCCCTACCGGTTCGTTGAACTCAACTTCAAACACCTGCTGGGCCGTGCACCACACAGCCAGGCTGAGGTGAGTGAGCACGTTCAGCGTCTCGCCGATGAAGGCTATGAGGCTGAAATCAACAGCTACACCTTTAGCGACGAATACATCGCGGCCTTTGGTCTCGATGGTGTGCCTTCGATGCGTGGGGCATCCACCCAGGTCGGCCAGAGCAACCTGAGCTACACCCGTTCAGTGGCGATGGATTCCGGCTTCGCCGGTTTCGATGGCTCCAGTCAGTCCCGTCTGACTATCAGCATCGGCACAGCCTCTGCACCAGCGGCGGGGCCCAAGCTTCCTGGACCTGGCGGCCGAGACAGCAAGCGCTTCACGATCAAGTGGACCACCGCCGCACCGGTTGGTGTTCGCCGCCGGTCGGTGCAGACCAGCACGGCCCCCTACAGCTCCTTGAGTACGGCCATTCAAGGGATTCAGCGCCGCGGTGGTCGCATCCTCTCTATTGCGAACACTTAATCCTTGAGGCTTTCAGCCCCGGTCCAGCTGGGTTCTGGACGATGATTAAGCCCGGAAGGCAATCTTCCGGGCTTTTTTTTGGCCGAACGGCGTTTCACGATTCAACTCTGATGCCCTCGAACTCTCAGCGTCATCGTGACCAGCGATCCAGCTTCCAGGCCAAGGCCCCTGGCGCTGGCTCCCAGGCTGCGTCGGCGATGTCGATGATGGTTGAGTCGATGGTGCACATGGTGCAGAGCGCTCGCGACGGTTCGGCCTCCAGCTTTGATGAGCGCATCTGAGCGCCGGACTTGAATGGATTTGGCGACGTTCGTCGAGCGCAGCGAAGGGACTTGGCGCTCAATGCGCAGTGGCCATTCCCTGGCCTTTCAGCAGTTTGAAGAGGTTCTCAGCCAGATCAAGATCGAGCGCCTTGCCCCCGCCGATCCCCAGGTTGTCGAGCTGCTTGAGTCCACCTCCCAGGATCCTGGGCTCATTCAGTCCCCATTCCGAATGGAATGGAGTGCGGAGAGTGACTGGGAGCCGGAAGATCCCTCCGAGGTCTCCAGTGGCTCCTGTGTCTTGGTGCCTGTCCCTGCTGATCCAAGCAGCGGCACCTTGCTACGCAGTG
>JAAZUZ010000179.1 GCA_018623875.1 Synechococcus sp. HW_metabat.21 | reverse complement strand
GGCCAGATTGACCTCCCCCAGCGGCACGCCACCAGCGGTCACAAACTCTTCGCCGAAGGGACCGCGGCCCGCCACCGGGAAACGACTGCTGCGCAGGGACTCCAGCAAACCGAGCTGCTGACGCTTCGCCAAATCCGCCCAACGGCGATCGGGCTCGACCCCCTGCTGGCTTAAGAGGTGCTGCCAGAGGCGACGACTGAGGCCCGGCCAGGGGCGGGCGTTGCTGAGTTGGCGCTTGGCCTGATCCCTGCGGCAGTCTGCAAAGAGCTCTTCCAGCTGCTGCAGGGAGCGGCCACCACTCCAATCCACCTGCAGGCTGCCCCGGTAGCCCCCACCATGGAGAGCCCGAGCGGCAAAAGCAGTCAGCCGCAGGGTCGCCGGACCGCTCAGGCCCCAATGGGTGATCAGCACCGGGCCGCTCTGGCGGAAGCGCTGCCCCCCAGCCTCGAGCTCCAGGTCCACCGGATCCATCACCACACCGGCCAAACCCACCAGGGGATTGGGTTTCAAAGCGAGGGTGAACAGCGAGGGCACCGGTGCCACCAAGCCATGACCCAACCCTGAGGCCAAGCGCCGGCCGCTGGGATGGCTACCGGTCGCGAGCACCAGGCGATCGGCGTTGAGCTGGGTGCCACTGCGGAGCGTCAGCTCAAACCCACCCGTGGCACCCTGGCCTGCCTGCTGCAGGGCCTCACTACTGCGCAGGGTCACCCCCGCCCGTTCCGCGGCCTGCCGCAGGCACTGGATAACGGCGGTGGAGCGGTTGGCCTGGGGAAACATGCGGCCATCGGCCTCCTCCACCAAGCTCAGACCGTGGTCGTCAAACCAGGAGACGGCATCACCGGCGGCAAAGCGGCTGAAGGGTCCCCGCAGGGCCTTACCCCCCCGGGGATAGAAACCCACCAGTTCCCGCGGGTCCCAGCAGGCGTGGGTGACATTGCAGCGGCCACCGCCGCTGATCAAGACCTTGCCCAGGGGCTCAGGGGTGCTCTCCAGAACCAGCACCTTCCGCTGACCCGCCTCGGCGGCGGCGATGGCCGCCATAAAGCCGGCGGGGCCGCCGCCCGCCACCACCAGGGACCAGTGCTCAGAACAGGGGGGCATCAGCGTGAAAGGCGAGCATGGGGTGATGCCCGATTCGCTGCTGAACGGGGCCTACCGCTTCAGTGTGGCTCCGATGATGGACTACACCGATCGGCACTTCCGGGTGCTGATGCGGCAGATCAGCCGTCGCAGCCTGCTCTACACCGAAATGGTGGTGGCCCAAGCCCTCCACCACAGCGAGCGGCGCGACCGGCTGATCGACTTCGACCCGATCGAACACCCCATTGCCCTGCAGGTGGGGGGCGACGATCCCGTTTTGCTGGCTGAAGCCGCGCGCATCGCCGCCGACCGCGGCTACGACGAGGTCAACCTCAACGTCGGCTGTCCCAGCGAGAAGGTCCAGAAGGGGCGCTTTGGGGCCTGCCTGATGGCCGAGCCCGCGCAGGTGGCCCGTTGCATCAGCGCCATGGCCGAGGCCTCGCCGCTGCCGGTCACGGTGAAGCACCGGATCGGCATCGATGAGCGCGATTCCTATGGGGAGCTGCTGACCTTTGTCGACACCGTGGCCGCGGCCGGAGCCCAGCGCTTCAGCGTCCATGCCCGCAAGGCCTGGCTCGAAGGCTTGGACCCCAAGCAAAACCGCACGATCCCGCCCCTGCGCTACGAGCTGGTGCACCAGCTCAAGACCGACCGACCCCAGCTGACCATCGAACTCAACGGCGGCCTCCTGGAGCTCAGCAGCTGCCTCGAGCAGCTGGAGGCGGTGGACGGGGTGATGGTGGGCCGCGCCGCCTATGACCACCCGTTGCGCTGGGCCACGGTGGACCGCGATCTCTTCAACGACGACAGCCAGGCGGTAGCCAAGGCCTCCACGGTGGTGCGGGGCCTGATTCCCTATGCCGAAGGCTGGTGCAGCAGCGGTGGGCGGCTGTGGTCCATCGCCCGGCACCTGGTGCAGGTGGTGGAAGGGGTGAGCGGCGCCCGCCATTGGCGCCGGAATCTCGGCCAAGCCGCTGGCCAACGGGATGCCGGCCCGGAGGTCCTCGAGCGGGCCGCCCAGCAATTGGAAGAGCGGGGGCTCTAACTCAGCTCCGCCAGTCCAACCAAGGCAAACCAGGCAGGATCGCCGGGGTCGTGCGGCGATAGCTGAGGTACTCGGGATGGAGCGGGACAAGCAAGCGCTCCTCCCGCCTCGCCTTGCCGCCCAAGACCGCAGCCAAGGCGAGGAAGAGCCCCAGGTGGAACAGGCTGCCGAGGGCGAGGGCCACCCCGAGCTCACAGACCAAAACGGCCTGATAGAGGGGATGGCGGCAGCGCCCGTAGGCCCCGGTGGTGACCAAGGCCGCACCGGGCTTGGGATCGGGCAAGGGCGTCAGGCTGGGGCCCAAACGCCAGAAGGCTTGGGCGGCCAAGAGCAAGCCGACCAGGAACAGCAGCGCACCGGCAAGGGCGAAAGGTAGGGGCCAGGCATAGCCCCAACTCCCCGGAGCTGGCCAAGCGGGGAACAGGGTGGCCGCGATCAGCAACAGCTGCGCCAGCAGCCACCATTCACCGTGGCGATTGTCGAGCCAACCGCCCCAACTGAACTGCCAGCCCTTAAGTGGGGATTTCGGCGAGGGGGTCGAGGTCGGGTCCATCACTCTTTCCAGCCAAGACCAGTCTGAGCAGGATCGGGGCCAAGAAGGTGGTGCCGATCACCATCAGCAGGATTGCCGCCTCTAGGGCCGGGCTGAGCAACTTGGCCTGGGTCCCCAGCCCCAGGAAGATCAGACCCACTTCACCGCGGGGCATCATCCCGAGGCCCACCACCAGACGGTTCGTGGGTTCCTTGGAGATGAAGGTCCAACCGGAGACCACCTTGCCCAGGATCGCCACCACGAGCAGGAAGGCAGCGATCACCAGACCCGCACGGTTATCGGGGTCCAGAGGATTGAGCACCGACAGGTCCATGCCGGTGCCGATCAGCACAAAGAAGATCGTGGCGAAAAGCGCCACCACCGGCTTCACCGCCGCCTCGATGGCGTGGGTGTGGTCTGACTTGCTCAAAATCAGACCGGCAGCAAAGGCTCCCAAGGCCGCCTCCAGGCCGATCGCTGTGGCCGCGAAGCAGCAGAGCGTCAACACCACAAACGAGGCCACCACCACATCACCGGGGGCCTTGAGGCGATCAATCAACCAATCAAAACCGGGAGCCGCGGTTCGGCTCAGACCAATGGCCGCGACCACAAAGACCACGGCGGCGGCCAGCAACTTGAGGATGGGCCCCAGCTCGAGGCTGCCGCCGCCGGCAATGCTCACCACCACCGCCAGGATGACGATGCCCAGGATGTCGTCCAGGACAGCAGCGCCGATCACGATCTGCCCCTCACGGGAGCGCAGCATCTTGAGCTCGCTAAAGACACTGGCCGTGATGCCAATGCTGGTGGCTGTCATCGCCGCTCCGGCAAAGACGGCGGGGATCACCTCCACATGGAAGATCGCCATCAAACCAGCGGTGCCCAGGGCAAAGGGCACCGCGACGCCAGCGACGGCCACGGTGATCGCTTGGGCGCCGACGGCGACCAGCTCATCAAGGTCGCTTTCCAGGCCCGTGAGG
>JAAZUZ010000178.1 GCA_018623875.1 Synechococcus sp. HW_metabat.21 | reverse complement strand
TTGATCAGGCGCAGGTAGTGGCCCAGATCGCGGTAGCACTTGTCCACCTTGGTCTGGTTCTCACCAGCCTCACCGGGCTGCTTGAGGTAGGGGTACTTGTTGAAGCAGGCATCGCCAGCTTCCTTGGTGACGGCGTCGAGGCCGGCAGCCAGCTTTTCAGCGGCTTCCAGGCGAGCAGCGGCGCGTTGGATGTTGCCCTGAACGGCTTCGAGGTCGTTCTGGGAGGGGAAGCGACCGGCTGCGTCAGCGGCGGTCACCACGGTGGTTGCAACGGATTTCATCGTTGAGATCCTTAGATGGTGGTTTGCGTTGAGAAGAGAGAGTTATCTCTTGTTGATTCAGCTGAGGGCGCTGATCACGCGGTCGAAGTAGGAAGCAGCTTCGGCAACCAGTGCAGAGCAGTCGCCCTGGACGGTTTCCATCTTGCGGAACTTGGTGCCGCCGTTGGCTTCGGTGTTGGTCTCACCGATGTGGGCGGTGGAGGAGGCCTTCATGATGGCCACAGCGCGAGCTGCGGACTGCAGGGGCACACCCAGAGCCACATAGGTCTCCTTGAGGCCGTTCAGGCAGCGGTCATCCAGCACGGATGCATCGCCAGCCAGGAGGGCGTAGGAGATGTAGCGAAGAACGATCTCGCCGTCGCGCAGGCAAGCAGCCATGCGGCGGTTGGGGTAGCAGTTGCCGCCGGCTTGGATCAGGCCGGTGTTCTCGCAAATCATGCCGGTCACTGCGTCGGAGACGATGCAGGAGGCGTTGGAGGTGATTGCGTTAACGGCGTCGAGGCGCTTGTTGCCTTCGGCGATGTAGCCCTTGAGGGCTGCGAGTTCGCCACCGCCGATGGCGGCAGTTTTGGCGTCGGCGCTAACGACGGCGCGGGAGAATGCGTCGAGCATGAGAGAGCAGGACTTTTGGGGGGGGCTGAGGCCACCTAAGGCAGTTGTCTCAATCGTCGGAGAACCGATCGGTTGATCACTGCTCCCGGTCTGATCTCCAGTGGAACTGAAGCCATTGCGGTGGTGACTTTGCTTTGGCCCACTGGGTCAAGGCACGAAGAGAACCTAAGGGCAATCCCGGGTCAGCTCCCGCTGATCACCGTTGATACGCAAACCTTCGTTATGAACCGTCCTCATTTGGACTTCAACTGTTGCGCTGCAAGCGGTTTGCACGCCGTTGATGAGGAATAAAGGCGTTGCAGGGTTGCCCTCTTTGTCTTTATTTCAGATTTGTCCTGTCCTCGTGGGTGGTGGTTGCCCCCTCGTAACTTCACCCCAGACCAGTGGATTCGAGATGGACGCAACCCCCCAGGACATCCAGGAGTCCATCGAGCAGCTCGTGGCCTATCGCGATCGTCTTCGCCAAGACGTCATTGCCATGGGGCAAAAGCTGAAGCTGCCCCAAGCCAAGATCGATCGCACCCTTGCGGATCACCCGGAGCTCACCCGCCTGGAAGAAGTCCTGGGTCAGCTCCAGAGCCAGTTGGCCCAGCCCCAGGGTTGATCGTGGAGGCTTCGTTTGTTGTCCCGATGTCGATGCGGGACTTCTTTCAGGCCAGTCGCGGCCAATGGATGACCCGCCGGGCCGTCCACCACCTGGATCACCAGGACGACGAGTTCGCCGATTCGAACCTGATCATCGAGCCTTTTGATCAGCAGGATCCAGTGACGGCCAAGGTCTGCGAGAGCCTGTCCTTTGACCTCAGCGGGGCAGCCGGAGGTGCTCGTTTTTGGTGGGAGAGCAACCTCAAGGAGAGCAGCCGCTCAGAGGATTACGCCGCCGTTCTCGTCGATGCACCCAACCCTTCAGACCCCACCCGTGGCTTTTTGCTGAGGGACAAGGGGTACGTCGAGAAGAAGCCGGTCCTGAGTGAGTACAGCTTCGCGGCGGATGGCCTGCTGACCATCACAACGCGCTACGACACCAACGTTGGAATCGAACGCTGCTGGTTTGTCACCGATCAGGTGCGCATGCGCGTCAGTTCCGTCCAATTCCTGGATGGGGTCTCCATGACGACGTACTGCACTGAGTTCCGCTGCCCGTCTGCCGATGACCTGGCTGAGACCCGTCGCCAGGCCGAGGCACTCGCTTCCCGCTACGCCACCCCAGGAGGTCGGTGATGTTTGAACCTTTTCTCGAGCACTTGCACGCCGGTCTTGAGGATCGCGGCGCCAAGGCGCAGGAGGTCGACCCTCAGTTCGCGTTTAAACAGTCCGATAAGCAGAGCAGCACCATTCGCAGCTGGCTTTGGGATGTTCCTGGCTTTCGCCGCTGGCGCGTCACACGCCTGGATGCTGGCGACACCCTGCAGGTCCTCAACTCAGTCGCCTACCCGGACTGCAGCCTGGACCATCCAATCCTTGGTGTGGACCTGTTGTGGTTTGGGGCCCGTCAAAAGCTGGTGGCCGTTTTGGACTTCCAGCCTCTGCAGCAAGGAGAGGCCTATCTCCAGCGCCACTACAAGGAATTGACCGCCCTGCATGATCGCTACCCCGATCTCAGTGGCGAGGAGACCATGCGCTCCTTTGACCCCAACCAGTACTTCTCCCCTTGGCTGCTCTTTTGTCGCGGCGGTGCTGAGGAAGCGCAGACCTCACTTCCCCCTGCGTTTGAGGGGTTCATGGCGGCGTTCTGGCAGATGCACGACCGCGCCCGCAGCGAAGTGGGTCAGCTCACGGCCGAGGAGGTCGCTGATTTGCAACTCGAGTACGACCGCTACAGCGCCGAGCGGGACCCAGCCCACGGGCTCTTCTCAAGCCATTTCGGCAAGCCATGGGCCGATGCCTTTTTGAGTGACTTTCTCTTTCCCGCCCGCCTTTGAATCCGATGTCTGTTCCTGCGTCTCCTCGGGCGACCAGCCTTGACCCGGTGCAACTCCCCGGTTGGCGTTGGCAGTGGTTCTTGGATGAAGCGGTTGCTGCCTTGCAACCGCTGAGCCCACAGCCCTATCCCATGGATCCTCAGTTCGTCAGCCGTGACGGGGTGACGGGATCGAAGGCCAAGCCCGTGCCTGTGGCCACAGCAACCTGGGCTTGCCAGACCGAGAAATTCCGCCAGGTCCGTGCCGCCTGCGTGTCTGCCGGTAGTGCGGCCTCGGTGCTCAACTTTGTGATCAATCCAAGGACGCGCTACGACCTGCCGTTCTTTGGCGCCGATTTGGTGACCCTCCCCAATGGCCACTTACTGGCCTTGGATCTTCAGCCGGTTGATCGGGGAGATCAGCTTCACACCGAAGCGGTTTGGCCCGAGCTCCTGCCGATCTTTGAGCGGTGGAAGCAGGCCTTGCCTGACGGCGGCCCCATACCCGATGAGGCCCAGCCCTATTTCTCCCCGGGATTTCTTTGGACGCGGATTCCCCTGGGCGACGAGGGTGATGACCTGATTGAGACGGTGATCCGCCCGGCCTTTCAGGAGTATTTGCAGCTCTATCTCAAGTTGGCGGCTGCAGCGAGTCCAGTGGCCGCGGAGCGCTCAGAGCTGCTGCTGGCCGGCCAAAAGCGCTACACGCGCTACCGCGCTGAGAAGGACCCGGCCCGAGGCATGCTCAGCCGTTTCTATGGCTCGGAGTGGACCGAGGCTTACATCCACGATGTTCTCTTCGATCTCGAGTCCCAGCCGGCTTAGAGCAACCCGATGGCATGAAGCGGTCCGCGTCCGCTGAGGATTTCAAGGAGGAA
>JAAZUZ010000177.1 GCA_018623875.1 Synechococcus sp. HW_metabat.21 | reverse complement strand
TCTGGACCGGTCGATCGCCATAGCCACGCTCACGGTCGCGCAGGGCCCGCTCGAGCAGTTGGTGCAGATGTTGGTTTTGCAGGGGCTGCAGCCGAAACAGCCGTGAGCGACTAACGAGGGCCTTGTTGACTTCAAAGAAGGGGTTTTCGGTGGTGGCGCCGATCAGGGTGACCGTTCCGTTCTCGACCCAAGGCAGCAGGGCATCCTGCTGGGCGCTGTTAAAGCGATGGACCTCATCGATGAAGAGCAGGCTGCGCAGGCCGTGCTGATCGAGCCGGCGCTTGGCTTCATCGACCTCGTGACGCAGATCCTTCACGCCGGCGAGGACGGCATTGAGGCTGCTGAAGTGGGCCCGCGTGGTGGCCGCAATGATTCGGGCCAGGGTGGTTTTGCCGACCCCCGGCGGGCCGTAAAAAATCAGGTTGCCGACCCGATCGGCCGTGATGGCGCGCCGCAGGAGTCGACCGGGGCCCAGGATCTCCTCTTGGCCTTGAAAGTCATCGAGGCTCCTGGGCCGGAGGCGATCGGCCAGGGGGGCGTGGAGCTGGCGCAGCTGCTCACCGTGATGGCTGAAGAGATCGCTCACGCCGCGCCGGATGGGTCTCGATCCCCATCATCCTCGGGCTAAACCGTCTCGACCTCCCTAGCTTGCGGATCTCTGAGTCACCGTCGTGCGGCGCCTGCTGGCACCCCTGTCGTTGCTGTTCGTGCTGGGTTGTGGCCCCAAGCAACCCCAGCGTCAGCCCACGGCGGTGCAGGTCCAGACGATTGGCAGCGCTGAATTCAATCCTTCAATTGAGGTCATCAGTCGCCTGAGCTCCACCACGGATGTCTCCCTGAGGCCGGAGGCGGATGGACGGGTCGTGAAGATCCTGGTGAAACAGGGCCAGACGGTGAAAGCAGGCGAGCCGATCTTGGTGCTCGACAACGTGCAACAAACTGCGGCGCTGGACTCAGCCAAGGCAGAGGCGCGCAAGGACCGGCTCAATGCCGAGCGCTACATCTTTTTGAATGAGCAGGGCGCTGTGTCCACCAAACAGCGCGATGCCTATGTCACCAAGGCGATTCAGAGTGCGGATCGGGTGCGCTCCGATGCCGCCACCTTGGGATACAAGTACGTCACCTCGCCGATTGATGGCGAGATTGGCGACCTCGATACGGTCAAGCTCGGTGATTACGTCCGCAAGGGGCAGGCGATTACCGGGATCGTCGATAACTCGACCCTCTGGACGTTGATGGATGTCCCCGCGACCGAAGCGTCGCGCGTGGCGCTCAACCAGGAGGTCTTGCTGCGTACCCAGGGCCATCCACCGGTGGAAGGGAGCGGAAAGGTGGTGTTTATCTCTCCCTACTTCGGCGTCAGTGGGAGTAGCTCCTCCCCCAACACGGTCCTGGTCAAAGCGGCGTTCCCCAACTTGACCGGCAAGCTCAAGACAGGGCAGTACGTCTTGAATCGGATCATCACCGGCAGCCAGCAGGCCCTCTCGGTGCCGGTCACGGCGGTGTTGATGCAAGCCCAGCAGCCCTTCGTCTACCGGATTGTTCGACTCTCGGAGGCCTTACCCAAGATCAAGGCGTCCAAGACCGTCCCCGAACAACAAAAGAAACGGTTGGCCTCTCTACCCGGCTCGACGCCGATTGTGGTTCAGACGTCGGTTCAACTCGGTGATCTTCAAGACAACCGCTACCCCGTGCGCTCCGGCTTGAAGGCTGGGGACCAGGTGGTGGTGAGCAATACGGCTCTGCTGCGGACGGGTTCGCCTGTGGCCATCGCTTCAGCCAGCAAGCCCTAAGGCTCCGCTCGCGATGTCGCTCTCGGATCGGTTTATTAAGCGCCCGGTGCTCACCACGGTGTGCAGCATCTTGATCGTGCTGGTGGGCGTCATTGCCATTCCCACCCTGCCGATTGAAAACCTGCCCAACATTGCGCCGCCTCAGATTCAGGTGAGTGCCAATTACAGCGGTGCGAACTCCCTGGTGACGGAGCAGGCCGTCACCAATGTTCTGGAGCAGCAGATCAATGGGGTGCCAGGGGCGGCCTACATCTCCTCGCTGACCACCAACACCGGTGCCAGCACGGTCAACGTGTTTTTTGATGAGGGCACGGACATCAACATTGACCAGGTCAATGTGCAGAACCGGGTGTCTCTGGCGATGCCCCAGCTGCCCTCACAGGTAAGCAATACCGGGGTCTCGGTCATCCAAACCACCCCTTCCATCCTGCTGGCCTACCAGGTCTCCTCGTCTGCGGGTCAGTTCGATCGGTCTTATCTGAATGGCCTGATCTACGAGCAGCTGTACTACCAGCTCGAGCGCATTCCAGGGGTGGCTCAGGCCACGCTCTTTGGCGGTAGCAATCCTGCGTTTTGGCTGTTTGTTGACCCCAACAAGCTCACCGCGAATCAGTTGACGGCGGATCAGGTGGTGAGTGCCGTGCGCAGCCAGAACGCGGTGGCCATTGGTGGTTTAGTCGGTGGCCCGCCAGCCGGCGGCAATCAGCGCTTCACCTATCCGATCCTGGTGGAGGACAACGGCAACTTGGTCTCGGTTGATCAGCTCAACCAGTTGATCGTCGGGCGCTCGCCCCAGGGCAATCTGCTGCGCCTCCAGGATGTCGGTGAAGCCACCTATGGCTTCAACACGTTTGCGACCGAAGGCAGCGATATCCATGGCTACCCCGCGATCACCGTTGGGGTGTATCAGACCCCAGACAGCAACGCCCTGCAGGTGAGCGAGGCCGTCGTGAACCTGATGGAGCAGTTCCGGGCTCAGGTTCCTCCGGGGGTGACGGTTCAGCAGATCTACAACGTTGGCCAGTTCATTGAATCGGCGGTTGGTGGCGTCACCGATGCCCTGGGCCTGGCGATTGTCCTGGTGCTTGTGATTCTCTTCCTGTTTTTGCAGGACTGGCGAGCGACGGTCGTCCCCAGCCTGGCGATTCCGATTTCCTTGGTGGGGACCTTTGCCTTCATGAAGGCCTTTGGTTTTTCGATCAATCAACTCACCTTGCTGGGCTTGGTCTTGGCCACGGGCTTGGTGGTGGATGACGCGATTGTCGTGATCGAAGCGGTCGCCAAAAACCTGGAGCAGGGCATGAAGCCACGGCAGGCGGCCCTGGAGTGCATGGGTGAATTGATCGGCGCGATCATCGCTTCATCGCTGGTCCTGATGGCGGTGTTTGTGCCGGTGGCGTTTTATCCCGGTGGGATCGGCATCATCTACCGGCAGTTCGCTTTAACGATCGCGTTCTCGATCGCGATCTCGACGTTTAACGCGTTGACGTTCTCGCCGATGATGGCGGGGCTGATTCTTAAGACCGAGAAGCCACCTCGCCCGGAGGGTTGGCGTTGGACGGTGGCGGGGCTCGTGATTGGCCTGGGATTTGGCAAATTCAGTGCGGCCTCCTTTGGCCCCCTGGCCTATGTCGTTGGGATTGCCGGCTTTGGTTTTGCGGGCAGTCGCCTCGCGTTGATCTTTGATCGCTTCAACGCTTTCTTTGCTCGCCTGGAGCAGGGCTATGGCCGTCTGCTCCATTGGCTGATTGATCGCCGGCGTTTGATCTTGATGGGCTTGGGGGCAGGGATCGTCACGACAGCGATCGCCTTCAATGCGCTGCCCACGGCCTTCATCCCTGAGGAGGACCAGGGCTACGGCTTGGGCATCTTCCAGCTGCAGAACGGAGCCTCGCTCTCGCAG
>JAAZUZ010000038.1 GCA_018623875.1 Synechococcus sp. HW_metabat.21 | reverse complement strand
GTTGGACCAGTGTCTGACATGCCAGTCGCCAGGTTTCGGGCCGGCGGCGCAACTTCTGTTCTTCAACGGCGGTTCGGCCGCTCAGGCTTCCGGGATTGCTCTCACCCACCACATCGACGAAGCAGGTGATGCACTGACCGCAGCCACCGCAGTTCCCGAGCTGGCCCTTCAGGCCGTAGAGCTCGAGGCCTTCACGCAGAGCGACCTCGCGCAGGTTCTCGCCGGGATAGCACTCCACATCACGTCCCTCACGAACGAAGCGAATGACGGGCATGGCGGCGGTGGCGGCGGATTCAGCACATTCTGAGGGAATGGATTGCGATTTGTAACCGCGGCTTTGCCGTGATGAGCTCTCCCTAGAGCTGCAGCGCCGTTTTCCCGTCACGGCACGTTTCAGCTCGCGACCCTTGAAAACGTTCCGTCAGCTGAAACCCTTACGATCGCGAGCACGGATCAACGCTTTGCTGGCTTTTGCTGGCAAAACCTGATCGCGCTGACTTCCGGCTTCGGTTTTCTGAAGCGGAAGGCTCGATGTTTCCTCGGACCTGACCCCCATGGGATTGCCCTGGTATCGGGTGCACACGGTCGTGATTAACGACCCGGGCCGTTTGCTCGCCGTGCACCTCATGCACACTGCTCTGGTCGCCGGCTGGGCCGGCTCCATGGCGCTCTATGAGCTGGCCATCTTCGATCCCTCCGACCCGGTGCTCAACCCCATGTGGCGCCAGGGCATGTTTGTCATGCCGTTCATGGCTCGCCTGGGCGTGACGGATAGCTGGGGTGGCTGGAGTATCACCGGTGCCACCGGTGTTGACCCCGGCTTCTGGAGTTTCGAAGGTGTGGCAGCTGCTCACATCGTTTTCAGTGGCCTGCTGATGCTGGCCGCCATTTGGCACTGGACCTACTGGGATCTGGAGATCTGGCAGGACCCTCGCACTGGCGAGCCTGCCCTTGACCTTCCCAAGATCTTTGGCATCCACCTGCTGCTGGCAGGCCTTGGCTGCTTCAGCTTTGGTGCCTTCCACCTCACCGGCGTCTTTGGCCCGGGTATGTGGGTCTCTGATCCCTACGGCGTGACCGGACACCTTGAGGCTGTCCAGCCGTCATGGGGCCCTGAAGGTTTCAACCCCTTCAACCCTGGTGGCATCGTTGCTCACCACATTGCTGCTGGCATCGTCGGCATCATCGCTGGCGTTTTCCACATCACCACTCGTCCGCCCGAGCGCCTCTACAAGGCTCTCCGCATGGGCAACATCGAGACGGTGCTCTCCAGTGCGATCGCCGCTGTGTTCTTCGCCGCCTTCATCGTGGCTGGAACCATGTGGTACGGCGCCGCTGCAACCCCCATCGAACTGTTTGGTCCGACCCGCTATCAGTGGGACCAGGGCTACTTCAAGACCGAGATCAACCGCCGCGTTCAGACCGCCCTGGACAACGGCGCCACCAAGGAACAGGCCTACGCCCAGATTCCTGAAAAGCTGGCCTTCTACGACTACGTCGGTAACAGCCCTGCAAAGGGTGGTCTCTTCCGCGTCGGTCCGATGGTCAACGGTGATGGCCTCCCCACCGGCTGGCTGGGTCACATTGCCTTCACCGACAACCAGGGTCGTGACCTCGAGGTTCGTCGTCTGCCCAACTTCTTCGAGAACTTCCCTGTTGTTCTGGAAGACAGCCAAGGCATCGTCCGCGCTGACATTCCTTTCCGCCGCGCTGAAGCGAAGTATTCCTTCGAGCAGACCGGCGTGACCGCAACCGTCTATGGCGGTGCGCTCAACGGCCAGACCTTCACCGATCCCGCAGACGTGAAGCGACTGGCCCGTAAGGCACAGCTGGGTGAAGCGTTCGAATTCGATCGTGAGACCTACAACTCCGACGGCACCTTCCGCAGCTCGCCCCGCGGCTGGTTCACCTTCGGCCACGCTTGCTTCGCGCTGCTGTTCTTCTTCGGTCACATCTGGCACGGTGCTCGCACCCTGTACCGCGATGTGTTCGCCGGTATCGACCCCGATCTCGGCGAGCAGGTTGAGTTCGGTCTCTTCCAGAAACTGGGCGACCGTTCCACCCGTCGTCTGCCGGAGGGCTACGTGCCCCCCGCAGGCAGCACCCTCAGCTGAGCGCCTCGGAGTTAATTCATGGAAAGCTTTGCTTACATCCTGATCCTGGCGTTAGCCATCTCCACCCTGTTCTTCGCGATCGCCTTCCGCGATCCCCCGAAGATCGGCAAGTGATTCGACTCTCCTGAGTCCACAGACCCCCGCCATAAGCGGGGGTTTTTTCATGTTTGGGGATCCAGTGAACGGAGCTGGGGCGCTTAAGGCAATCTCATTTCGACTTATCTGACCCTTGTTTGAGCGCTGAGTCTCATCGGTTGATGCGGAGAGTGGAACTGTTGCTGGGCAAGACCCATGTGGCAGCAGCCCTTCTCAAAGGGAATTCTTCTGTCTAAACTTGAGCAACTTCTCGGGCGGAACTTCGGGCATGCAGTGCCCCTCCTGTCAGCACACCGATAGCCGCGTTCTTGAATCGCGTTCCGCGGACACCGGTCGCAGTGTGCGTCGCCGTCGGGAGTGCCTGAATTGCGAGTTTCGCTTCACCACCTATGAACGGGTGGAGACCGTGCCGATCACGGTCCTCAAGCGCAATGGCAATCGGGAAGCCTTCAATCGCGGCAAGCTGCTGCACGGTCTGCTGCGGGCCTGCGACAAGACCGGACTCGAACCCAGCCGCTTGGAGCTCGTCGTCGACGAACTGGAGCTCGAGCTTCAGAGCCGCAGCGGCCGAGAAGTCTCCAGTAAGGACATTGGTGAGTTGGCCCTACAGCACCTTGCTGGGATGAGCGACGTCGCCTACATCCGCTTCGCGTCGGTCTATCGCCAGTTCCAGAGCGTTTCGGATTTCGTAGCGACCCTGGATGGCCTGAATCGCAAGCCCAAGGGAAAGTCGCTCGCCGCAGTCGGCTAGTCCCTGGTTGAAGAGGGACGGCGGCAGTCGACCTCTATAGTTTTGGATTCCCCTGCGACGGTGGCGGCCGACGCATAGGTTCCTTCGCGCTGCCTTGGGCAGTCCGCCAACTCTCCATGACCGTGACCCCTTCCGATCTCAACACCAGCGAGACCGACGTGGCCGTAGAGGCTGTCGATCAGAGCGTCGTTGATGCTGCTGCTGAGCTCGATCTGGATATTCCGGAAGAGGTGCCCAGCGCCGACGACCCCGACAGTCGTGCTGTTGCTCGCGACCTCGATGGCGTTGGCTTCACCCTGGATGAGTTCGCGTCGCTGCTGAGCAAGTACGACTACAACTTCAAGCCTGGCGACGTGGTGAAGGGCACCGTGTTCGCCATCGAGCCCAAGGGCTCGATGATTGACATCGGCGCGAAGACCGCCGCCTTCATGCCCATGCAGGAGGTGTCGATCAACCGCGTCGAGCACATCAGCGATGTGCTCGAGCCCGGCGAAGAGCGCGAGTTCTTCATCCTCAGCGAGGAGAACGAAGACGGTCAGCTCACCCTCTCGATCCGCCGGATTGAGTACCAACGCGCTTGGGAGCGGGTTCGCCAGCTCCAGAAGGAAGACGCCACCATCTACAGCGAAGTCTTTGCCACCAACCGTGGTGGTGCCCTGGTCCGGGTGGAAGGTCTGCGCGGCTTCATCCCCGGCAGCCACATCAGCACCCGCAAGCCCAAGGAAGAGCTGGTTGCTGAATTCCTGCCTCTGAAGTTCCTGGAAGTGGACGAAGAGCGCAACCGTCTCGTCCTCAGCCATCGCCGTGCTCTGGTTGAGCGCAAGATGAACCGCCTCGAGGTGGGCGAAGTCGTGATCGGTACCGTCCGCGGCATCAAGCCCTACGGCGCCTTCATCGACATCGGCGGTGTCAGCGGCCTGCTGCACATCTCCGAGATCAGCCACGAGCACATTGAGACTCCCCACACGGTGCTCAATGTCAACGACCAGATGAAGGTGATGATCATCGACCTCGACGCCGAGCGCGGTCGGATCTCCCTCTCCACCAAGGCCCTCGAGCCCGAGCCCGGTGACATGCTCACCGATCCCCAGAAGGTCTTCGAGAAGGCTGAGGAGATGGCTGCCCGCTACAAGCAAATGCTGCTGGAGCAGGCTGAAGACGGCGAAATGGGTTACGAGTGAAGCTGAACCATGGCTGAGCTCCTGTTGCGTGGCACGGAGCTTGGAGCCATTGATGCGGTGCTGTTCGACAAGGACGGCACCCTCAGCATCAGTGAGCCCCAGCTATTCACCCTGGCGGAAGCCAGGGTTTTTCTCTGTCTGGAGCACGTCAGCTCTGAGCAGCGCGAGACGCTCAAGGATCTGCTGCAACGGGCCTATGGCCTGCGGACGGATGGCGTCTGCCCGGCTGGGATCACGGCGGTGGCGACCCGCGACCACAACCTGATCGCCACGGCGACCGCTTTGGTTCAAGTGGGTGTGGGCTGGCCTGAAGCGCTCGCCATCAGCGAGGAGGTCTTCGCCCAGGCCGATGCCGTCGATGCCCGTCGCTCAGCCGCGTCCTCGACCCCAACGAGCACCACCACCGACGGGCTGGTGCCCTGGCTCGCGCAATTGCAGGCGGCCGGGGTGTGTTGTGCGGTGATCAGCAATGACGACATGGCCGGCATCGAGCACTTCTTGGCCGCCCATGACCTGCGCTCGTTCTTCTCGGCGCTCTGGAGCGCGGAGCATCGTCCTCGCAAACCCGATCCAGCTGCCGTACATGGCCTCTGCGCCGAGCTTGGCGTTCAGCCGCATCGCTGTGCCCTGATCGGCGATGCCAATAGCGACCTACGCATGGCCGTGGCTGCGGGGATCCCCCATCCCTTGGCCCTGGGGTACACCGCGGCTTGGCGCACCCCGCCCCCCCTCGCGGAACCACATCCCCTGGTGCACGCCTGGAGTGAATTGAGCGTGGGCCCCTCCCCCTCAGTAGGCTTTCGGGTAAAGCAATCAGTTCAGGGATGAGCCGTTACGTCTTCACCTCGGAGTCGGTGACCGAGGGGCATCCCGACAAAATTTGCGACCAGGTGAGCGATGCGGTGCTGGACGCTCTGCTGGCCCAGGACCCTGCCTCTCGGGTGGCCTGCGAAACCGTCGTCAACACCGGTTTGTGCCTGATCACCGGCGAAGTGACGACGACCGCCAAGGTCGATTACATCGGTCTGGTGCGCGGTGTGATCGAGAAAATCGGCTACTCCGGTGCGCGCGCCGGTGGATTTGATGCCAACAGCTGTGCCGTTTTGGTGGCCCTCGATCAGCAGTCGCCGGACATTGCCCAAGGGGTGAATGAGGCCGACGACCATGCCGGTGATCCCCTGGACCTGGTGGGTGCCGGAGACCAGGGCATCATGTTCGGTTACGCCTGCAACGAGACGCCGGAGCTGATGCCGTTGCCCATCAGCCTGGCCCACCGACTCTCCCGTCGCTTGGCCGAGGTACGCCACAACGGCACCCTGCCCTACCTCCTGCCGGACGGCAAAACCCAGGTCAGCGTCGTCTACGAGAACGACCAACCCGTGGCGATCGACACGATTTTGATCTCCACCCAGCACATCTCCGAGATCGATGGGGTGAGTGAGGAGAAGGCCATCCGCGAGCGGATTTCCGCTGACCTCTGGGCCCATGTGGTCGAGCCGGCCACCGCGGATCTGACCCTCAAGCCCTCCAAGGACGGCACCCGTTTCTTGGTGAACCCCACCGGCAAATTCGTCGTCGGCGGTCCCCAAGGGGATGCTGGTCTGACGGGCCGCAAGATCATCGTGGACACCTACGGCGGTTATGCCCGCCACGGCGGTGGTGCCTTCTCCGGCAAAGATCCCACCAAGGTGGACCGTTCTGCCGCCTACGCCGCCCGTTATGTAGCGAAGGCCATCGTGGCCGCTGGTCTGGCCCGCAAGGCTGAAGTTCAGCTGAGCTATGCCATCGGCGTCGCTAAGCCCGTCAGCATCCTGGTGGAGAGCTTTGGCACGGGTGTCGTGAGCAACGACGCGTTGACCGCGTTGGTGCAGGATCACTTCGATCTGCGCCCTGGCGCGATCATCGACACCTTCAGCCTGCGCAAACTGCCCCAGCAGCGCGGCGGCAGTTTTTACCAAGACGTGGCTGCCTACGGCCACTTTGGCCGCAGTGATCTGAATCTCCCCTGGGAGAACGTGGACGCTGTTGCCGCGACCTTGAAGGCAGCCCAAGCGGCTTGATCCCAACCGGCCATGAGCCCCTGGGCCTGGGGATCGACCTGGGCACCAGTGGGTTGCGTTTGGCCGTACTGGATCGCTCCGGCACTGTGCTGGCGGAGCGATCAAGCGATTACCCCAGTTCCTTTGACGATCCCCTTGGCTGGCGTCAGGGGGTCATCGCCCTCTGCGCCGCTCTGCCCGATGCGCTGCGCGATCGCGTGGTTGCTGTGGCCGTGGATGGCACCTCTGGCACCGTCCTGACTTGCTCAGCCAATGGGGAGCCCCGCGGCAGCGCCCTCCCCTATTTCTTGGCCTGCCCAGAACAGGCCCAAGCCGCAGCTGAGTTGGCGGGCAGCGCTGCGTCGCCCGCGGGCAGTGCTAGCGGCAGCTTGGCCCGGGTGCTGCGCTTGCTCGCGAGCACTAGCGGCGAGCAGTTTCTCGTGCGTCATCAGGCCGATTGGCTGAGCGGATGGATGCTGGGGGATTGGCGCTTCGGCGAGGAGGGAAACAATCTCCGGCTGGGCTGGGACCTGGGCCAGCGGTCCTGGCAAGGCGCCATTGCTGACCAGCCCTGGAGTGGTGCCCTGCCGGAGGTCGTGGCCTCGGGTACTCGACTCGGTCCGTTGTCCTCGGAATCCAGCCGTGCTCTGGGTTTGCCGGCACACTGCCAGGTGGTTGCGGGCAGCACCGATGCCAACGCGGCGGTGTTAGCTGCCGATCCTCGGCCTGGAGATGGGGTGACGGTGCTGGGCACCACCTTGGTGCTCAAGCAATTTTCGACGATCCCGCTGGCGGGGCCGGGCATTAGTGCCCATCGCGTTGCGGGCCGCTGGCTCGTCGGGGGCGCCTCAAACGCCGGGGCCGGTGTCCTGCGCCAGTTCTTCTCCGATGCCCTGCTCGTTGAATTGAGCCGTCAGATCGATCCGCGCAGCAGCAGCGGCTTGACCCTGCGGCCTCTGCCTCGCCCGGGGGAGCGCTTCCCGGTGGATGACCCGAACCTGCCGCCGATCCTGGAGCCCCGTCCGATTAGCGATGCCCTCTATCTGCAGGGGCTGCTGGAGGGCCTGGCAGAGATCGAGGCTCAGGGCTGGGCGGCCCTGCAGCGCTTGGGGGCTGAGCCGATCCAGCGGGTGATCAGCCTGGGGGGCGGGGCCCGCAATCCCCAGTGGCGGCTGATCCGTCAACGGATCTTGGGGGTTCCGGTGCTGAACCGACCGCACTGCACCGCGGCCTTGGGCATGGCCAGACTGGCCCTCTCTGCAACATCTCTCCTGTGAAGGAACGCCTCGCCTCCTGGTTCTCCATTGCGTTGTTCGTGGTCCTTGCGGGGTACGTCGGCTTCTCCGGGGTCCGCTTGGGACTGTTGTTGTGGCAACGGTTCGCAGGGGCCTAGGGAAGGGGGCAGAATCGGCCTGCCTTGAGCTGTGCCTCGATGTCCGCTGACCCTCTCACTCCCGCCGTGAGCGATCGGATTTGTAAGCACATGAACGACGACCACGCCGAAGCCGTTCTGGCCTATGCGCGTCACTACGGCGGTGTCGAGGCCCCGGTCTCGGCTCGGATGCTGGCCGTGCGTCCCGAGGTGATGGAGCTTGAGGTTGATGGCTCCTGCGTTGAAGTCCGCTTTGACCACACCCTGACCGACAGTGAGGACGCCCACCGGACCCTGGTATCCATGTTGCGGGCCATGCCTCAGGCCTGAGTCCTCCGCTCCAAGGCCCTTGGAGCGGGCGGCTGTGATCTAAGATCGTTGGGTCGCGCGAGCGACGGGCCGGGATAGCTCAGTTGGTAGAGCAGGCGATTGAAAATCGCCGTGTCCCCAGTTCAAATCTGGGTCCTGGCATTCATCAATTCAATATTCTCGCTCGGTCGAACGGTACTTATGCCAATCAGCATTCCCGATAAACCAGGCGAACTCTTCGATAACGCTGACAGCTTCGGGATGGTTTTCGACGCTGCGTTCAAGCGTCAAGCGAGTACTGGTGCGCATGACAATCTGAGCCTGGAAGAGAAGAAAGAGCTAGCGATTCAAGCCTGCTCCGATCACCCTTTCTTTCTGAGTCACCCGAAAGTGGCAGCCCAAGTCGCTGACTTCAGGCTGCGTCTGTTCGGTCACTAGTTCGGGTTGACCAGGGCCGCTGGTCGCCTGAGTTAAGCCGCGAACTCATCCATAAAGGGTTGTTCCACCTCGTCGGGGAATGGATTGTCTTCGATGAACTCCTCTTCGCTTTGAACGGTTTCGCGCGCTTCGGCGTGGGTTGCTTGGATCCGGTTCGGGTTGGTCAGTAAATCTTCAAGCCGAGCAATGCGGCGTTCAGTGCACTCCAGCGTTGCGGCGGTCTCTTGGTTGAGTCCCTCGGTTGGCTGGATTTCAGCCAGTTCACTGGTTTTGCCTTCGAGAGCTCCGAGCCGTTGTTCCAGCTCAAGCAGGCGGAAGGTCAACGATTCACCAATGGCGCTCAGTGCTTCCAGGCTTTGGCTGAGCGATGCAAGGACAGCGGATTGTGAGCGGGCCTCAGGGTTGGCTGACGATCCTGCCGACATGTGAGGAGGTCTGGAATTGGCTGGATGGTATCGGCTTTAGGGCAAGACGCAAGCGCTTGGAATCAAAGTAGAGCGCGCCGGTCTTCGATTGCTTCGCATTCGGATTTTGTTAGTTCAATACAGTGTTATCCTGATAAAATCGATCTCAATCAAGTGACAAACCTTGCTGGTGCGCTAACTCGAATGCTTTCGGGTAGCTTTAGCAATCAAGCCCAGGCATTTGAGAATCCACCGCTCTACGGAAATATTCTGGTCCGGATTCGTCCGGTTGTTCATCTTCAGGCCCACAGTCTTTTGCTTGAGCAGGCCTATGCGATTGCTCCAAATGAACCTTATCGTGTCAGGGTTCTGCGGCCTGGTTATCTGGAGGATGGAACTCTTTCTATTTTAAATTTTGCGATCGAGTCGCCTGAGCGTTTTTACGGTGCTGTCGATGATCCGGCAAGGCTTGCAGAGCTTTCCGAGGCTGATTTAAGGCTGTTGTCTGGCTGCACCTATTGGGTCGATCAGACCAATGAAGGTTTTATCGGAAAGGTTGAGCCGGGTTGCAATTGCAAGGTCTTTCGTAAGGGGCGTGATTCCTATTTGTTGAGTGAGTTTGAGTTGACCCCTCAAACCATGCAAACCATTGACCGTGGTTACGACCCACAGACCCATGAGCACCTTTGGGGATCAATCGCAGGACCATTCCGTTTTGAAAAGCTTTGCGACTGGAGTGAAGAGGTGCCGGCGGGGTGGAATTAGGTTCGCGATGCGGACTCTCGGTTGAGCCATGAAGCGCCTGCTTGATTCCGAGATCGATCGGCTTCGTCTCCTGTCAGGTGGCGAACGGGAGCTGCGTTTTGATCGGGACGGTGAAGTCCTGCGGATTGATTTGCGCGAAGATTATATTCAAATGTGGCAAGATGAGGCTACCGTTAAAGGAAATGCGGCCAATCTCTTCTTGGCTTGTGAGAATTCTGGTGGCAACCTGGAAGCGACAAAGTTGACCTGGGTGGTTGGCTCCGCCATACGTCCAGAGACCGTTCAAACCAAAGAAGAGTTCACTGAGATTTTGTCGAATCTTGGCGTCTCGCGGAATCTTGCCTCTTTGGCTCTCGAGCATTGCCCCGGTTTGATCGGCACGATTGCCTGGGCCCTGTATTTCGAGAGGCACGGATGGTTGACGGCAACTCCGATCTGCAATCTCTGATCCGCCGGGCCAAGGTTTTTAATCCTGACCTGTTCAGCGATCTCCCGGCTGAGCTGTATCAAGCACTCGTTGAGGCGAACCTCAGCAAGCGTCAGCTCAATGACGCTGAGCTAATTCAATTCTCGGTGCATTCCGGCTTCCCTCCTGAGCAGTTGTTGGCGCTCAGGCGTTTGGTCGAGCCGTGTGTTCGCGAGGCCCGTTCCGCGTTGGCTTCACAGCATCCAGAGTTGTTCATTGCCGGTGGTGCTTTGGCGAGCCCAGAGCGTGCCGAGGCGTGTTGGCGAGATTGTGAGAACTTTTTTCGAGTGGTGATTTATGCCGTTGCCGCAGCACGCCCTTGCTTCACTGATCAGCAGTCCATTGACGCCTTGAACGAGCTCTATGTGCTCATGGGTGTTCCAACGGAAGGACTCGCTTATGCCTTGAGCCAGTTGAGTGCGAACTCAAGGGCAGCCTTCGAATCGCTGTACGACCACTCCCCAGTCACAGCCTTGCTTCATGACTCTTTTGATAATTTACGTGAACTGCTCTTTGGGGGCTCTGTAAAGAGCTAAGAAGGTTTGTCTTGGACCTGCAGGTGCCTATTGCACTATGGCCGCAGCGTCGTGATGGTTAATGGCTCTTCCCCTTCTGGAAGCCCCCTATTCCACTCAGAACTCCCGGGTTCCCCTGGCGGCTTCCTTGCAGAACGGCGGTGCCACCTTTGATCAAGACGAGCGTAAGGCTCTGATCGAAAAGGCCTATCGGCAAATCTTTTTTCATGCTCTCAAGGTTGATCGAGAGCCCTATTTGGAATCGCAATATCTCAACGGTTCGATTACTGCGAAGGACTTTATTCGTGGGTTGCTTCTGTCTGATCGTTTTGTCAGCGACTACTACCAGTGCAACTCCAATTACCGGATGATCGATCAGGTCATTGGTCGTGTCCTGGGCCGTCAGGTTTACTCCAACGCTGAGCGGCTGCGCTGGTCGATCGTGATTGCGGAGCAGGGCTTCCCCGCCTTCGTCGACCAGCTGCTGGATAGCGACGAATACCTGTCGAACTTTGGTCTGGATCTGGTTCCCTCCCAGCGCTCCAGGGTCTTGCCTGGACGTGCCACTGGCGAGCTGCCGATTTATCAGCAATTCCCCCGCTACGGCGCGGACTGGCGCGATGTGATGTCCAAGCGGGCCCCGTCGCCAAACCAGTCCTTTGCACCTTCCGGTCAGGTCTCTGAGGCTTGGGTCAATGGTCAGCCTCCCGCTTGGGCGCTGAAGGTGTGGCTTGGCGTCGCCATCGTCGGCGGCGTCGAGATCACCCGTGTGTTGCTGACTGTCGCTTTGGCCGCCCTGCGCCACTCCTGATCGCTGCTAAGTCCTTAGCGTTCCGCTCTCGCCTCACTGAATCCAGTGCTTGACCTTCTGCAGTGGCAGCCCCCTGAAGATCTGCTGCCACCGGTTGGTTCTGGTGCCCCCCTGGATGCGCGCGGCGCTGATTGGAGCGGACGCGACCTCGCTGGAGTTGATCTTCGGGGTGCGGTCCTCTGCCGGGTCGATTTGCGTGGGGCTGACCTCAGCACCTGTGACCTCGATGGTGCGGACCTGCGTTTGGCGCGTTTTGACGTGTTCACGCGCTTTCCCGAGGGGTTTGACCACCGCTCGTCTGGGGCCGTCGGTCCTGGCGCCAAGCTGAACGGTGCGTTTTTAAACAGTGCGGACCTGCGCGGCTTGGACCTGCGTGGCTGCAACTTGATGGGGGCTTATCTCAGCGGTGCGGACCTCAGTGGTTCGCTGCTGGATGGCGTTCGCCTGGTCGGTGCTGACCTGCGTTTCGCTGTTTTGCGCGGAGCGTCCTGTGTTGGCGCCAGCTTCTCGGGGTGTCAGCTGGACTTTGCCGATTTCAGGGCTGCTGATCTGAGCTCCGCCCGCCTTGAGGGCGCTGAGACCCTCGCCGGAGCTGATTTTTCGGGTTGCGTGGGCCTCGACGCCGAGCGCTCTGCAGTGCTGTCGAGGCCTTACAAGGAGTTGGACACCTGGAACCCCTTGACCCGGAAGACGACGCGGACCAGCCTTGAGGCCTAGGGCTTCGTTGAGTCACGCAACATTGAGAAACAATTGGTTGAGCTTTATGAAGGCGGCCGGCCCCGGGTTTCCTTTGCCCTGAGGATGAGTCAGCTGATTCCGTCCGCAGCCCATGCCCTTCGGTCCTGCCTCTCTCCTTGGGGTTGAGCGCTTCGCCCAAGAGAGCG
>JAAZUZ010000176.1 GCA_018623875.1 Synechococcus sp. HW_metabat.21 | reverse complement strand
GCTGGTGCGTTGGCTCACGGTTTTCGGGTCGTGGCCCGGCGAGAGCCGCAAGCGCGCTGAGAGGACCACTAGGGCCTCCTCTTGGAGGCGACTGTGGCGATAGGCAAAGTCCAGCTCCCGGGCCGGGATGGTGTGGGTTTGGCTGGGCTGGTTGGGGTCCACCACGGTGACGCTTTCGAGGATCTCGGCCGTGCAGCCCCCCTGGGCTCCAGCGTTCATGACGGCCGCTCCACCGACGGTGCCTGGAATGCCGACGGCCCACTCCAGGCCCGCCAGGCCGGCACGGGCCGCTCGCCTCGCCAGGGTGGGGATGGGCTCGCCTGCTTGGGCCTCAATCAGACCGCTGCCGCTTTCCAATTCCGCTCCTTGGAGGTGCCGGGTGCAGAGAGTGAGGCCCTCGAGACCTTGATCGCTAATGAGCAGGTTGGAGCCGGCGCCGATGACCTGCTGGCTGCAGCCCTCGGACTGGGCCCAGCGCAAGAGGGCCAGCAGCTCCTCGGTGGATTCGGGTTCTGCGAAGACTGTCGCGGGTCCTCCCACTTTCCAGGTGGTGTAGTCAGCGAGGGCGACCGAGTGGCGTAGACCGTCGGGAAGGGATGGGGCCATCGCTAGGCCACAAGGGGAAGGTCGGCAGCGGGGGCGCTGCGCCCTTCCAGGCGGCTCCAAAGGCTGTTCACGTCTCCAGCTCCCATGGCCAGCACCAGGTCACCGCTCTGGCTGCTGTTGCCGATGGCATCGGCCAGGGCATCCAAGGTGTCAAAGGTGCACACGGTCAGATCGGGGGCCAGACGCTGGATTTCCGCGGCGAGGGCTGCACTGGAGATCCCTGGCAGCGGCGCCTCACCGGCGGCATAGAGCGGGGCCAGCAGGACGGCGTCGGCTTGGCTCAGGGCTTCGGCAAAGTCCCCTAGGAATTCAGCGGTTCGGCTGTAGCGGTGGGGCTGAAAGACCGCCAGCAGCCGTTGGGGGGGCTCCGGTAAGGGGCTGCGGCCGCTGCTGACCATCAGCCGCGCCATCGCCAGGGTCGCCTTCACTTCGCTGGGGTGGTGGGCGTAGTCGTCCACCACTTGCCGGCCAAACCAGGTGCCGCGGTAGTCGAAGCGACGTCCAGGGGCTTGCAGTCCTTCCACGGCCCGTTGCAGTTCGGCGAAGGACACGCCGTGGAGGCGGCAGGCCGCCATGGCTGCTGTGGCATTGCTCAGGTTGTGCAGCCCCGGCAGGGGAAGCCGGAATTGCCCCAGGGCCTCGCCGTGTTCGTAGAAGGTGGCGACGGTGCTGTCCCCATGCAGCGCATCGGCGATGGCGGCGTAATCCACGCCTTCGCTGGTGCTGATGGACCACCAATGGCTGGCGTCAAAGTGCTCGCGCAGCACGGGGCAGTCCCGGTTGGCCAGCAGGTTTTCGCTGCCCTTGGCAAAGCGCTGCAGGGTCGTGATCAGGGAGGCGAGATCGCTGTAGTGGTCCGTGTGATCCAGCTCCAGGTTGGTGATTACCCCGAGCCAGGACTGGAATTTCACCAGGGAGCCATCGGATTCATCAGCCTCGGCCACCAGCAGAGGACCATCCCCGTTGCGGCCGTTGCTCGCGAAGGCGGGAACGACGCCACCGATGACGGCCGTGGGGTCGTGGTTCGTGGCGTGCAGCAGGCTGGCCACCAGGGTGCTGGTGGTGGTTTTGCCATGGCTGCCGGCCACGGAGATGGACGGTTGGGCAGCAATTAAGGCCGCGAGGACATCCGAGCGGTGCCAGGTTTGAAGGCCGGCACGTTCGGCTTCCACCAGTTCCGGGTTGCTGGCCGGGACCGCAGAGCTGACGACGACAGCAGGCGGGCAGGAGGTTCCGCTACGAATCGCGTCGATGGTGGCGGCGCTTTGCTCGCGAAAGACCCGCACCCCGCGACTGCGCAGGTCTTGCAGCACGGCGTTATCCCTCGGATCAGAGCCGCTGATGCTGTAGCCACGGTCCGCCAGGATCCCCGCGATGGCAGACATGCCGATGCCGCCAACTCCAATGAAATGGAGTGGTTGGTGGCGATCAAGCGTCAGGACCAATGGCGTATCCAAGCCTGGCCAGAAACTAAGCCCGAACGGGTTGCTTGTCCCCTCCTGGCGGTGCATTTGAGCGCTTTCGACAGGTGGGGCCCCGATGTCCCCAGATGGGGAGGGTCAGCCAATTTCTGTATGATCGGCGGCCAAATACCTCTTGTTAGCGGGTCTGCCCGCGATATGCCATGACCCTGAAGGTTGCGATCAACGGATTCGGCCGCATCGGTCGCAACTTCATGCGTTGCTGGCTGAGCCGCGGAAGCAATACCGGCATCGAGATTGTCGGCATCAACGGCTCCGGTGACACCAACACCAACGCCCACCTGCTCAAGTACGACTCGATGCTTGGCCCCCTGCGCAACGCAGAGGTGACCACCACCGAGGACACGATCGTCATCAACGGCAAGACGATCAAGACCTTCTATGACCGCAATCCCGCCAACCTTCCCTGGAAGGAGTGGGGTGTGGATCTGGTCATCGAATCCACCGGTGTCTTCAACGACGACGTCGGTGCCAGCAAGCACTTCGAGGCCGGCGCCAAGAAAGTGATCCTGACCGCCCCTGGTAAAGGCGACAAAGTCGGCACCTTCGTGGTCGGCGTGAACGCCGATCAGTACCGCCACGAGGACTACGACATCCTCAGCAACGCCAGCTGCACCACCAACTGCATGGCGCCTGTGGTCAAGGTCCTGGATCAGGCCTTCGGCATCGTCAAAGGCACGATGACCACGACCCACAGCTACACCGGTGACCAGCGCATCCTCGATGCCTCCCACCGTGACCTGCGCCGTGCCCGTGCCGCTGCGGTGAACATCGTTCCCACCAGCACCGGTGCCGCCAAGGCTGTGGCCCTGGTCTACCCCGAGGTCAAGGGCAAGCTGAGCGGCATCGCTCTGCGCGTCCCCACCCCCAATGTCTCTGTTGTGGACATGGTGCTGGAGATGAGCCGCGAGACCACCAAGGAAGAGGTCAACGCTGTCCTCAAGGCCGCGTCTGAGAACGGCATGAAGGGCATCATCAAGTACACCGATCTGCCCCTGGTCTCCAGCGACCACGCCGGTACTGACGAGAGCACCATCGTTGACTCCGACCTCACCCTGGTGATGGGCGGCAACATGGTCAAAGTCATCTGCTGGTACGACAACGAGTGGGGCTACAGCCAGCGCGTTGTCGACCTGGCCGAGATCGTCGCCAAGAACTGGAAGTGATCTGAGCCCTGCTCAGGCTTCCCTTTCAGCCGCCCCTCGGGGCGGCTTTTTTGTGCCTGATCCGGTTTGCATGGATCTAGCTGAAGTGCCGGTAACCCGGGTCGTTGTCGCTAAGGGGCAGACCGCTCTCGCTCCAGCTCAGTGCTGGAGAGGCGGCCGCCACCAGCTCGCCGATCACCTGGCAACCCGGCAGTGCGGCGCAGAGGCCTTGGGCCCAGGCTGGCTCCAGCGCCAGCACCAGTTCAAAATCCTCCCCTCCATTGAGGCACCAGCGCTCCCCTGAGGCCAGTACGGCCATCGCTGGGTCACAGGGCAAGGCGGTGCGCTGGAGCTGGGCTCCGCAGCCACTGGCGTGCGCCAGGTTCAGGACGGCGCGCTGGAGTCCGTCACTGCTGTCTGTGCCGCACACCCGCCATGGAGAGTCCTTGGGCTGGCTCGCTTTAAGGGCGCCGATGGC
>JAAZUZ010000037.1 GCA_018623875.1 Synechococcus sp. HW_metabat.21 | reverse complement strand
GCCATGGGCGTCGGGGCCTCCAAGGTTGTGACGATCACACGGGTCACGCTTCCCGCAGCCTTCGCTCCGATTGCCACCGGTGTCGTCCTGGGCATTGCCCGGGCGGCCGGAGAAACCGCGCCGCTGATCTTCACTGCGCTGTTCTCGCCGTTCTGGGCCGACGGGGTCTTGAACCCAATCGCCTCGATGTCAGTGCTGATCTACAACTACGCGATCATGCCCTACGAGGCCCAGATTTCTCTGGCCTGGGCGGCGTCCTTTGTGTTGGTGATGATGATTCTGTTGGCCAACCTCCTGGCCCGCTGGATCGGTCGCCTCTCCCGCGCTTGACCTCCACCCCCTCACCAATCAACGTGATCTCCTCCCCCCAGGCCAGCTCTGACTCCAGCAACGGGGTTTGCCTGTCTCTCCAGGACGTCTCGATCAGCTACGGCAGCAAGGAAGCCGTAAGCGGGGTCTATATGGAGATCCCTCGAGGGCAGGTCACAGCTTTTATCGGCCCCTCAGGCTGCGGCAAAAGCACGGTGCTGCGCGCCCTGAACCGGATGAACGATTTGATCGACGGCTGCTCGATCAAGGGCCGGGTCATCTTTGATCGACAGGATCTCTACGCCCGTCATGTGGATCCGGTGGAGGTGCGCCGGCGGATTGGGATGGTGTTTCAAAAGCCCAATCCCTTCCCGAAAAGCATCTACGAAAACATCGCCTTTGGCGCCCGCGTGAATGGCTACAAGGGCGACATGGATGAGCTGGTGGAGCGATCCCTACGCAAAGCGGCCCTCTGGGATGAAACAAAAGACAAGCTCAAGGAAAGCGGTTACGCCCTCTCCGGAGGTCAACAGCAGCGGCTCTGCATCGCGCGAACCATTGCGATTGAGCCCGAGGTCATCCTGATGGACGAGCCCTGCTCAGCGCTCGATCCAATCTCGACGTTGAAGATCGAGGAAATGATGCACGAGCTGAAGAAGAACTACACGATCGTGATCGTTACCCACAACATGCAGCAGGCCGTTCGGGTCAGTGATTACACCGGTTTCTTCAACGTGAGCCAACGCAGTGATCGCGAGAGCAAAGTGGGAACACTGGTGGAATTTGCCGAGACGGAGCGCATCTTTAACGCCCCGAAAGAACAGGCCACCCAGGACTACGTCACTGGCCGCTTCGGCTAACTCCAGGCCCAACAAATTGGCATGAAAAAGCCGCTCAGAGAGCGGCTTTCCAAACGGAGAGGGAGGGATTCGAACCCTCGATAGAGTTGCCCCTATACAGCATTTCCAGTGCTGCGCCTTCGACCACTCGGCCACCTCTCCGTGAGGGGCTTTTCGCAGCTCCGCCACTGAACCCGTGAAGGAACAGAGGACGTCGCGGCTGCGCGGGGGCAACGACGAGAATGTAGCAGTCACTGCTCCCCCATTGGATTGCTGCTCCATGCACAGTCACCCGATCACGGTTCATTGGCGCCAAGAGAACCGCACGATCCAGTTGAACGTGCCCGAAGGCGAGTACATCCTCAAGAGCTTTGAGCAGCAGGGAGAACCCCTCCCGTTCAGCTGTCGCAATGGCTGCTGTACGGCCTGCGCCGTTCGCGTTCTCGACGGTGACATCGACCAGCGGGAAGCCCTGGGTTTGTCCAAGGACATCCGCAGCCGGGGCTATGGACTGCTCTGCGTGGCCCGGGCCACTGGTCCGTTGGAAGTGGAGACCCAGGACGAAGACGAGGTCTATGAGCTGCAGTTCGGCCGCCATTTCGGCCGGGGCAAGGTGCGCGCCGGCCTGCCCCTCGACGAAGAGTGAGTCCAGCGATGCAGACCCGTCTCACCGATCAAGCGGCCCAGACCTCCGGCTTAAGCAAAGCCGAGCTAGAGCGTCTCAGCACGGTGGCCCGTCAGGCCGCAACGGCCGGAGCCGTCGAACTCAAAAACCTCTTTGGACGCCTGGAGCGGATCCGCGAAAAGGGGCGCGCTGGTGACCTCGTCACCGAAGCCGATGTCGCCGCCGAGCAGGCCGTGCTGAAGGTGCTGAGCGAGGCCACCCCTGAGTTGGGGGTGTTGGCCGAGGAGAGCGGCCGCAAGGAAGGGCAGGGCAGTGAGCTGCAGTGGTGCGTTGACCCGCTCGATGGAACGACGAACTACGCCCATGGCTATCCCTTCTTCGGAACGTCCATCGGCTTGACCTGGCGCGGTCAGCCCCTGCTGGGTGCCCTGGCCGTACCAGCACTGGATCGCCTCTATTGGGCAGCCCCGGGTCTGGGGGCTTGGTGCAATGACGCTCCGATCCAGGTCAGCCGCTGCACGAGCCTGGGGGAGTCCCTGCTGGTGACGGGCTTTGCCTATGACCGCCACACCCGCTTGGACAACAACTACGCGGAATTTGCTTACTTCACGCACCGCACCCGCGGCGTCAGGCGCGGCGGCGCCGCCGCGGTGGATCTGGCCTTCGTGGCCCAGGGTCTGTTGGACGGCTACTGGGAACGGGGGCTCTCCCCTTGGGACCTCGCCGCTGGCATGGCCCTGGTGGAGCAAGCCGGTGGTGTGGTCTCGGCCTATGACGGATCGCCAGCGGATTTGGCCAGCGGAAAACTGATCGCCTGCACCCCAGGACTGCAGCACAGCCTTGTGGATGGTCTTGCGAACTGCAAGCCCCTAACCGGGTCCAGTTTTGGCGCGCCGGAACTGGATCGGCCCACTCCATAGGATCGGGCGACTTCGACCTGGCCTTGCGATGGCTCTTCAACCGGCTGCCGGAACCAGGGATCTCAATCCCCGCGAGGTGGTCGGCAACCGCTGGCTCTCTGAGCAGTTGGGCCAGGTCTACCGCCTCTGGGGATACGTGGAGGTCAGTCCCCCCAGCGTGGAGCGCCTGCAAACCCTGGAGGCCGGCGGCCGGATCAACGACAGCGAAGTCCTCAGGCTCGCCACTGATGACCCCCTGGGCCTACGCCCTGAGATGACCGCCTCCATCGCTCGGGCCGCCTGCACCCGCATGGCGGAACTGCCCAGGCCTCTGCGTCTGTGGAGCTGCGGCACGGTCTTCCGAAGCGTGCAGAGCGACACCGGTCAGCAACGCCTCGAGGAGCAGCTGCAGAGCGGTGTTGAGCTCTTTGGCCTGGCCAATGGGAACCACAGCGTCGCTGATGCCGAGCTGCTGCGCCTTCTGCTGACCTGCCTCCAGACCATTGGGATTGGCTCCGAGCAGCGCCCCAAGCTGCTCTTGGGCCACCACGGTGTCCTTTCGGCCCTCCTCGACCAAGTCCCTGCAGACCAACGCACAGCCGTACGGCAGGCGCTCGTCAGCTTTGACCCCTTGGCCCTGGCGAAGCTGGAGCTCCCCCAGGACCAGCGCCGGTCCCTCGAGCAGTTGATGCGACTGCGCGGAGAGCCGGAGGCGGTGTTGGTGCAGCTGAAAGCGTTACTTGGCCCCTCGCGCCAACTGGACGAGTTCGCGGACTGCCTGAAGGTCGTGGCACCTGCCGCCGCGCAGGCCAAGGTCGACCTACAGCTGGACCCCACATTCCAGCCCCACTTCGACCTCTACGACGGTCTGGTGTTGAAGCTGGTCTGCCAGGGGTTGGATGCCCCCGTGGAAATCGCCAGCGGCGGCCGCTATGACGCGCTTGTCGAACGGTTTGGCGGGGCCGCCTCGGGGCTCGGCTTCAGTTTCGACCTGGAAGCCATCCAAGGATTGCTCGGTACCGAGAACACGGCACCGAGCCGCCCCGAGCTCACGCTGATCAGCTTCAAGGACATCAGCCAGCTGCCGGCGGCCTTCACAGCTCAAGCCGAACAGCACCAACTGGGCCGCAGTTGCCTGCTTCTGCATCAACCCTGCTCGACGGAAGCAGAGGCCCGAGCACAAGCCGATGCCAGGGGCTGCACCGGATTGATCTGGTTGGGTTGAGGCAGCGACGGGAACCCGGGGTCCTTAGGATCCCAGCTCACCGAAGGGTTGCTGATGGCACACACAATCGTCACCGACGTCTGCGAAGGCGTGGCCGATTGCGTTGATGCCTGCCCGGTGGCTTGCATTAACCCTGGCAGCGGAGCCAATACCAAGGGCACCGAGTTCTATTGGATTGATTTCGACACCTGCATCGACTGCGGCATCTGCCTCCAGGTCTGCCCAGTGGCAGGGGCGATCATTCCGGAGGAGAAGCCGGAACTCCAACGCGCCGGATAGACCCACTACGTCAGCACTTAAGGATTTCTTCCACTTTTGAGCCGCTGCTGCGCTTGAGTGGAGTCAACTGCGGTGTTGAAGCCGTGTCTTTTCAGCCTGGCGCCCTGGTCACGCTTAGCGAAAACCCCGACTGCGTCCTCCAGTTGGTGAATTTGGATGAGGCCAGTGGTTCCGCTTGGGTGCGCCCCTGGCCCCTGGTTCAAGCCCATGCCGAGACCTTCACGGTTTGCCTGAGCGACTTGGATCAAGCGCAACCCGTTGGTTAAGACAGTGTGAGGAGCTGATCCACTCCGCCGAACTCTCCTCAAAGTGGACTTTGGTTCGGGGAGAGTCATATGAACTGGGCACAGCTGAATCAACCCCAGACCCTGAGGCAGAAGCTCTATCGCCTCATCGATGGGCTCTGTGAACCCCATCGCCAACTCGACACGCTCTATCCCAGCCTGGAATCGGCACTGGACGATGCCATCGGCTGGTTGCAGCAGAGCCACATCAACCCGATCGAGCACCCGGTTGGTGTTGAGGTCGTCACGGCGTCCGGTGATTGGCGCACGTTGCGCTCACCGGAGCCTTTGTTGTGCAGCTGGACGCGCTGAACGCCTCTAGTGCATCAAGAGGGGCAGTAACGGGAAGACCGTGGCAAAGAGCGTGAGCAGGATGAAACTCCAAATGAGCAGGAGGCCGATGGATTCCTGATCGATTTGGTGCAGGGTTTTGGTGGCCATGGTCGATCACAGTGATCTGAACCAGCCTTAGCGGCGTGGGCCGAACCAACGGATGAGCAGAGTTCCCTATCAGCGGCGGAAAGGCGGCGAGTATCACTGCCCCTACTGTTCGCCCCTGCCCACCCGCTCGATTCCAGGCAGCCAAGGCGCGCCGCACTGCGCCTATTGCGGTGATCCATTGGTGCGTGAGCCCCATGTCCGCGGACGCCAGCTCGCCGCCGTGCTCGTCATTAGCGGTTTCCTGGCACCACTGATCAGTCTGCTCTGGCTGGCGACACAGCCCGCAGTCCCCAGACGCACTCAGCCCCCAGAGCGACTGGCGACGATATGGGTCACGGAGACCCAGGCCCCCGAATCGTCGTAGCAACGGATCAGCCGTTGCATCGTGCTGGGTGTGGGCATCCAGCCCGCTTCCAGTTGAAACGCCTCACGGTGGCTGACCTGAGCAGGCCGCAGGTTGAAACCAGCGTCTGGCAGCAGTTGCAGCTGGTGTTCCTGGGGGCCGTCGACACGGCCCATGCAGTTCGAGAGCAGTGCGCCTGAGAGCTCCTGCTGCGGCTGCTGACCGATACGTGTCCGCATCGAGAAGCCGTGGTTGGCAGTCGCAGTGATTGTGAAGGCGGCCTGCTCGAGGCTCGGTTCAGGCCAATCCGCACAAATCGTTGACGCTTGTCCGCTCCAATCGCCAGCCAATGACTCCAGGCTGGCGGGAGGCTGCTCTTGCCCGGATCCATCGGTGCGGAACTCCCGAATCAAAACCAACTTGCGGAAGGTCCCATCCGCGGCGTGAAGCTGAACCAGGCGGTGGCGACGATCCTGATCAACGAAGCCAAATTCGCCCCCAAACTCAGCACAAGGGGACACCTGCATGCTGCCCTTGGAGAACGTTCCATTGGCAAAAAAAACCACCTGCTTGCCGAGGGTTCGGTAGTCCTGAGCCATCTCGTGGATGGGCTCGCCGTCAACACCCTCTGGCCCGAATCGGCGCAGCCTGAAGTGCACCAAACGCTCCTCGTCTCCCGCCTGCAGCGTCAGGATCGAGGGGCTCGTATCCGCGACCAAGCCATCGGCGTCAAGCCCACAAAACGTTCCGCGCCACTCCCCGAGGTTGCGCAGGAAGTTGTCCCACTGGCTGGCCATGGGGTCGGGTGTTGTCGCGCTGCGGAAGCTAGGCCGTTCGTCCTTGCAGCGCGAGAGGGGGTCGGTTTCCTGCCCACGGTGCCCTCTTGGCTTCAGGCCCAGGCTGGGGAGATTCTGGTCATCACGTTGTGATCAGTGCCGTGGTGCTTCAGGCGGAACAGGGTCAAATCCAGATCCATACCGAGAACATCTTTCCGATCATCAAGAAGGCCGTCTACAGCGGCCATGAGGTGTTCCTGAGGGAACTGGTCAGCAATGGCGTGGATGCGATCAGCAAGCGCCGCATGGCTTCGATGGCTGGCGACTGCAGTGAAGGGCCCGAGGGCAAGATCAGCGTCCGCATTGACCGCGAAGCCAAGACCCTCACCATTTCCGACAACGGCATCGGCATGACCGCCGATGAGGTGAAGCGCTACATCAACCAAGTCGCCTTCTCCAGCGCGGAGGACTTCCTCGAGAAGTACAAGCAGGAGTCCGACGCGATCATTGGCCACTTCGGCCTTGGCTTCTACTCGAGCTTCATGGTCGCCAAACAGGTGGAGCTGGTCACCCGCTCCGCCCGCGGCGAGGCTGAAGCCGTCCGCTGGAGCTGCGACGGTTCACCCAACTTCAGCCTCGAGGCAGCCGAGCGCTCCGAGCCGGGGACGGACGTGATCCTCCACCTGATGGAGGAAGAAGAGGAATACATCGAGCCGGCACGCATCCGGACGCTGATCACCACCTACTGCGACTTCATGCCGGTGGAGGTCGAGCTCGAGGGGGAGACCGTCAACAAGCGGGAAGCACCCTGGCGCAAGAGTCCACGCGAGCTCACCGATGAGGACTACATCGAGCTCTACCGCTACCTCTACCCCTTCCAGGGAGACCCACTGCTCTGGGTTCACCTCAACACGGACTATCCCTACAACCTGCAGGGGATCCTCTACTTCCCGAAATCAACCGGCCGGGCTGATTGGGAAAAGGGCGAGATCAAGCTCTACTGCAACCAAGTGTTCGTCAGCGACTCCATCAAGGAAGTCGTTCCCCGCTACCTCCTGCCGCTCCGGGGTGTGATCGATTCCCCGGACATCCCACTCAACGTCAGCCGCTCTGCCCTGCAGACGGACCGGCGCGTGCGCTCCATTGGCAACTTCGTCGCCAAGAAGGTCGGCGACCGCCTGAAGCAACTGCACCGGGACGAGCCCAAGCGCTACGCCGAGATCTGGGAGTCCCTCGCACCGTTTATCAAGATCGGCGCGATGGAAGATGAGAAATTTGCCGACCAGGTGGCCGAACTCGTCCTCTTCGGGACCACTGCCGCTGCCGCCGAGGGCGATGCCGCCGATCCGATTGCCGCTGAAGGGGGCAAAGCCTTCACGACCCTGGGGGGCTATCGCTCGCGCCTGAGCAGCGACAACGACAAGCGCATCCTCTACTGCACCGACGAGGCCGGTCAGGCGGGAGCTCTGGCGCTCTGGAAGAGCCAGGGAGCCGAGGTGCTGTTGGCGGACACCTTCATCGACAGCCAATTCATTCCCTGGTTGGAATACCGCCACGAGGAGCTGAAGTTCCAGCGGGTGGATAGTGAGCTGGACGATTCGCTCCAGGACAAGGAGAGCGAACTCAGCGATGCCGAGGGCAAAGACAACTCAGAGAAGCTGCGGGATCTGTTCAAGGCTGCCCTCTCCAACGACAAGGTGACCATCCAGGTTCAAGCCCTCAAGGGCGAGAACGCCCCTGCCGCCCTCATCCTTCTTCCCGAGCAAATGCGCCGGATGAACGACATGGGCGCGCTGATGGAACAGCGCCTACCTGGTCTCCCGGAGCATCACGTGTTGTTGGTCAACCGCAAGCACCGCCTGGTCGAGGGACTGATCAAACTCTCCGCCGGATCGGTCCTGACGGGAACCGGCAGCAGCCCCAGCCAAGAGCTGGCGGACAACCTGGGCCGGCACCTCTATGAGATGGCCCGCCTGGCCGTCGGAGGTTTAGAGCCCAACGAACTCGCCGGTTTCCAGCAACGCAGCTGTGACCTGATGGGTCAACTGATGGAGCGCGGTCTTTAAAGCAGCCGCTGAAGAGCCCTTGGGTTTGACATCCCCTGGGCTCTAGGGGGATGGTGGAGATTGCCTGTCTGGGCTGGCTAACCCAAAGCAGCCCAGGGCCGATCTTGCTGGACTCCACTGGTTTTGCACGGCCCGAGGGACAGGTGTTCCCTGCCGATCTCGCGTGCCCAGCTCGTTTGTCCTCGTCTACCACCGCTCTCCCTTTGATGAGGTCATCAACGCGGACGGCAGCCGGCAGTGGCAGGACCAGAAGAGCCCGAACGGCATCATCCCCACCCTGCGCAACCTCTTCCGCTCCCATCCCTCCGGCACCTGGATTGCCTGGCGGCAGAACGAGGATCCCGCGGCCGAAGATGAAACCCTCACCATCGAGGAGCCCATCGCCATCCGCTTAAGGCGAATTCCGCTTCGCCAAGAGCAGATTGGCAGCTTCTATCACGTCACCTCGAAGGAATCGATCTGGCCGATTCTTCACAGCTTCCCGAGCTTTTTCGAGGTCAACAACGCCGACTGGCAGACCTTTAAAGATGTCAACCAGCGGTTTGCGGAGGCGGCCTGCAATGAAGCAGCCCCTGGGGCCTCAATCTGGATTCACGACTACAACCTCTGGTTAGCGCCCGGGTTTATTCGAGCGCTTCGGCCCGACGTCAAGATCAGCTTCTTTCACCACACGCCCTTCCCCAGCAGCGATGTCTTCAGCATCCTGCCCTGGCGGGAAGAGATCATCGAAAGCCTGCTCTGCTGCGACGCCGTTGGCTTTCATATTCCCCGCTATGCGGAGAACTTTGCCCGCGCCGCATCCAGCTTGCTCCCCGTTAAGAAGGGACCCAAATCGGAGATTGCCGACCACTTCCTCCCTTGCGGCAGTGCCCTCGCCCAACCCGACGCCACACCCTGGCTGGAGCACAACGGGCATCGCGTGAAGTTGGTGGCCACACCGGTTGGCACCAGTCCGGACGTCATTCGGGGTCTCAGGGATACCCCGCCGGTCCAGGCGCTCATCCAAGAGATCGAAACAAATACGAAGCGCGGACGCACCTTGATCCTCTCGGCGAGCCGGGTGGACTACACCAAGGGCAACGAAGAACTGCTTCGCACGTTTGAGCGTCTGCTTGAGCGCAATGAAGCCATCCACGGACAAGTGGTCTTGGTGTTGGCCTGTGTGGCCGCCAACACCGGCATGAAGGTCTACGAGGACACCCAGCGCGGAATTGAGGAAACCGTTGGACGCATCAACGGTCGCTTCAGCAAGATCGATTGGGTTCCGATCCGCCTGACCACCCAGCGCATTCCCTACGAGGAAATGGTGGCCTGGTTTGCCGCCTCCGACATCTGCTGGATCACTCCCCTGCGGGATGGCCTGAACCTTGTCGCCAAGGAATATGCGGCGGCCCGCAAGGGGCGCGGCGGGACTCTGGTGCTCTCCGAGTTCACCGGCGCATCCGTCGTAATGAAAGGGGCTGTCTTGACCAACCCCTACTCCCATCGGCGAATGGATGAAGCCATTGACAAGGCCCTCTCCCTTTCCCATCAAGAGCAGGAGCAGCGGATGGCTTCGATGGCGGCATCAGTTGATCAGCTCAGCGTGGACCACTGGGCGAAAGAACAACTGGGCGCGATCGAGTCGCCGTGATCAGCCGCCGCGCAGGGCTGATGACGCTGGGCTTCCTTCTCGGCAGCCTGCTGTTGAGCGTGGCGGTCTGGGCCAAGCCCGCGCCAGAGCCGGTGTCCATTTTGATGCCCGCTCCCTTCGCCGATGCCACGGCAGATCTGGTTGAGACGTTCAACCGTGAGCATCCCGGCATTGCCCTCAGCGTGACCCGAGGTCCCCTGGAAACAGAAGCGGTGTCGGACTTGGCCATCAGCAGCCTGCTGCTGGGCAACAGTCCTTACGACGCTCTCTTGATGGACGTCACCTGGACGCCGAAATACGCCAAGGCGGGCTGGCTGGAGCCGCTCGAAGGCTGGCTGGGGGCCGATGCCCTGGACGATCTAGCCCCCGGTGCGGAACTCGGCAATGCCTTTGATGGCCACCTCTGGCGCTTCCCCATGGTGGCCGACATGGGCCTGCTCTTCTGGCGGACGGACCTGATGGAGGCTCCCCCTCGAACACCGGCTGAGCTGGAAGCCATCAGCCAATCGCTGCAGCAAGACGGGAAGGTCCGCTGGGGGTACGTCTGGCAAGGCCGTCAGTACGAGGGACTCAGCTGCACCTATCTCGAGGTGCTTCGCGGCTTCGGGGGACGTTGGCTGCGGGATGGGTCACCGGATCTCAACAGCAAGGCGGCGATCGCCGCCAGTCAATGGCTCCGACATCTCGTCGATGCGGGCATCACGCCTCCTGCGGTGGCCAACATGGCCGAATCGGAAGCCCTGCAAACCTTCGAAACAGGTGATGCGGCATTCATGCGCAATTGGCCCTATGCCTGGGCCGAACTGAATCGGAACGGCTCGCTCTTGGCGGGAAAAGTCGGCATCACGACCATGGTCAGTGAACCCCATGAACCGCATGTGGCCACCCAGGGCAGTTGGGGACTTGCCGTGCTCTCCAGTTCCAAACACAAACAAGCTGCGATTGAGGCTCTGCAGTTCCTGACCAGTACCGCGGCACAGAAGCAACTCAACCTGAACTCGGGCTACACGCCAACGCGCCTCAGCGTCTTCGAGGACCCGGAGCTCGTCCGGGCCAATCCAATCCTTCCGGAATTGCAAGCTGCGCTGGCGGCTGCTGTGCTCAGGCCCCTAACACCGATCTACGCCCAGCTCAGTGACCTGCTCTATCGGGAGGTGAACACAGTGATTACCGGTGAGGTTGCTGCCGCTCCGGCCATGGAGACGTTGCAGCGCAACAGCATCCAACTGGAACGCTCCACCGGAGGGATCTCCTAAATGCTCCGCTGGCGCCAACAGCTCTGGCTTCTGCTCCCGGCCATGGGATTGCTCAGCCTGGTCTTTCTTGTGCCCATTGCTCATTACCTCTGGTTGAGCACCCAGAGCCAGACCGTCCTGACGGAACTTCGGCCTGTTCCCGCTGGCGCTGCCCAATGGATTCGTCTCTGGAACGACAGTCGCTTCTGGCAAGACGCCTGGCAAACCCTTCGCTTTGCTGGCCTCTCTGTGACCACCGAAATGGTCCTCGGTTTGGCGATCGCGCTGCTGTTGAACGAGCCTCTGCGCGGACGGAGCAGTTTGCGCATGATCAGCCTGCTGCCCTGGGCGCTACCGACGACGGTCATGGCCTTGGGCTGGCGCTGGATCTTCAACGATCCCTATGGCCCGATCAACCAAGCCCTCAGCTGGATCGGAGTCACACCGATTCCCTTTCTGGCCAATCCAGCGATCACCTGGATCACCACGGTGTGGGCCGACACCTGGAAGACGACCCCGTTTGTTGCCCTGCTTCTGCTTGCAGGTTTGCAGAACATTCCCCGTGATCTCTACGAAGCCGCTCAGTTGGAGGGTGCCTCCGCCTGGCAGTCCCTGCGTCGAATCACGATTCCACTTCTCACGCCGTATCTCTTGATCGCCCTGGTCTTTCGCCTGGCCCAAGCGCTGGGGGTCTTCGACCTGGTCCAGGTGCTCACTGGCGGTGGTCCAGCAGGTAGCACCGAAAGCTTGGCTCTCTACGCCTACCTGAACGCGATGCGCTTCCTGGACTTTGGCTACAGCGCCACCGTCATGCTTGGTGCCTTTGCCGGATTACTGCTGTTCTGTGGCGCTTTAGCAGTCCTCTGGTGGTGGATCGGTGGCCGTCAGGACCTCGCCGGAGGACAGCGCTAATGGCTCGGCTTCTCCTCTTGGTCTGGAGCCTTGGCCCGATGCTCTGGCAGCTCTACACCTCCTTTCGACCCAGTGCCGTTCTCACCGGCGGCGGGCAAGGCGGCTGGACCCTGGAGCACTACGAACAACTCCTCAACGGTGATCCGTCGTTTGTGACATACCTCCTCAACAGCGGGATTGTCGGTTTGAGCAGCACAGCATTGACCTTGCTGCTCGCGATTCCCTGTGCCTATGCCCTCAGCCGGATGAAGGCCCATCGCGCCCGCAACATCAGCGTGGCGGTGGCTGCAGCAGCGGCCTTCCCAGCCGTCCTGCTCTTCCTGGCGTTGCTCGAGGTT
>JAAZUZ010000036.1 GCA_018623875.1 Synechococcus sp. HW_metabat.21 | reverse complement strand
GGCCTCGACCTCATCGCCGAAGAGCTCGATCCGCACTAGGCGGTCTTCGTAGGCGGGGCCGATCTCGAGCACATCACCCCGCACCCGAAAGCGTCCGCGAGAGATCTCGAGGTCGTTGCGGGAGTACTGGTTGTTGACCAACTCCCGCAAGGAGCCGCGCAGGTCGAGGGTTTCACCGACCTCAAATTTGACGGCCGCCTTGAGGTATTCACTCGGAATCCCAAGGCCGTAAATACAACTGATGGAGGCGACGACGATCACATCGCGGCGCTCAAAGAGCGAGCGGGTCGCGGAGTGCCGCAACATGTCGATCTCTTCGTTGATCGACGCCGTTTTGGCGATGTAGGTATCGGAGACGGGCACATACGCCTCCGGTTGGTAGTAGTCGTAGTACGAGATGAAGTACTCAACGGCGTTCTTCGGAAAGAACTCCCGGAGCTCATTACAGAGCTGGGCCGCCAGGGTTTTGTTGTGGGCCAAGACCAAAGCCGGCCTGCCGGTCTTGGCAATGACGTTGGCGATGGTGAAGGTCTTACCGGTTCCCGTCGCCCCCAGCAGGGTCTGATAGCGCTCGCCCGATTCCACGCCAGCCACGAGCGCCTTGATCGCCTCGGGCTGATCCCCTTTGGGCTCGTAGGGAGCGTGGATTTCAAACGGGTTAGGCATCGGGCCATTCTCGGACAACCGCCCAGGCGGCGTGGATGCCCCGACAACAAAAAACCCATGCCCCGCAGGGCATGGGTCAGATCAAACGCGATGCAGCGTTGAATCTCAGACGGCGGCCTGAACGGCCGTGCCCAGGGCTTCACGCAGGCCGCGAACCACGGCGACCATGACCAGCTCATCGTTGAGCTTGTTGACGGCGGAGCCCACACCCACGCCAGCGGCGCCAGAGGCGATGGCCATCGGCACGGTCACAGAGGACAGGCCCGACGCGCACAGCACGGGCACAGCCACGGCGCGGCTGATGCTGTGGGCGGCGGCCAGGGTGGGGGCGGCCTTCTCGATCAGGCCGAGGCTGCCGGCGCTGAAAGGCTTGGCACTCGTGCCACCCTCGGTCTGGATGATGTCGGCGCCAGCGGCCACGAGATCAGCGGCGAGCTGCTCCTGCTGGTCCAGGGGCAGCACGTGGGGGACGGTCACGCTCAGGACCACCTCAGGCAGCAATTCGCGGGTGCGGCGGGTGATGGAGAGCACCTCAGCGGCATCAAAGATGCGACCCAGGGGGTAGAAGGCGTCGTAGTTACCGATCTCGACCATGGCGGCACCGGCGGCCACCGCGGCGGGGAACAGCTCAGGATCGACGGCGCTCACGCAGATGGGCAGACCCGAGACGGAGGCAGCCAGCTGCACCAGCTCGGCGTCACAGGCCACGTCGATCAGATCAGCACCACCGAGGCCGGCTGCGCGGCTGATGCGCTCAACGCTGGCGGCGTCAAAGTTGGTGAGGCCAGCAATCACCTTGAGAGCACGCTTCTCGGCCAGGGCCGTGCGAAGGGAAGCGGGCAGCCGATCGAGGCGGGACATGCCAGTACAGATGGAGTTTTGCGATTCTCACACGCTGGGCCAGGGCGATTCAGGCTGGGGTGATGGCTGAACGCTGGAGCGACCTGCATCGGCGGCTGCACCAGCAGTTGCTCCAGCAGCGCGATCTGCTGCCCGATGGGGAGCCCCTGCTGCTGGCGGTCTCCGGAGGCCAGGACTCGATGGCCCTGGTGGGACTCTTGAGCGACCTGAGGCGGCTCCACCACTGGCCGCTGCAGCTCTGGCATGGCAACCACGGCTGGCGCCCCGACGCCGCGCAGCAGGCCCGCGAACTCCAGGCCTGGGCCCGGGAGCAGGGGCTAGCGATCGCGATCGACCACTGGAGCAGCCCCCAGGCGGATGAAGCCTCGGCCCGCGCCTGGCGCTACGGGCAGCTCGAGGCCCTGGCCCAACGGCTGGGATGCCGCCGGGTGGTGACCGGCCACACGGCGAGCGACCGCAGCGAGACGGTTCTGCTCCAGCTCGCCAGGGGCAGCCATCGCCGCGGCCTCACCAGCCTCAGGTCGAGGCGGAGCCTCAGCGGCACGACCGAGCTGGTGCGTCCCCTGCTGGCGTTCTGCCGCAGCGACACCGCCCAGGTCTGCCAAGAGCTGGGCTTGCCGATTTGGCTGGACCCCAGCAACAGCGATCCGCGCTTCAGCCGCAATCGGGTGCGCCATGAGGTCCTGCCGGTACTGGAGGCACTGCACCCCGGAGCGAGCACGCGCATCAGCCAACTCAGCGAACGGCTGAGCCAAGAAGCGGAGGGGCAGAGCCAGTTGGAGGAACTCGCCTTAACCAGCCTCGAGCGCTTCACACCCCAAGCCCAGCGGGCCTTGCACCGCCGGTCCTTCACGGCCCTCGCCCGCAGCAACCAACGGCGGCTCCTGCATCGCTGGCTGGAGGTTCAGGGCATCAGCCTGGGCAACGCCGAGCAATTGGAGCTGCTGCTGCATCGCCTCCCGCCCGAGGGTGGACCAGGCCAATGGGATCTCAGCCGCGGGCGCTGCCTGCGTTGGGACCGCGAGCTGATCTGGATGGAGCCCGAGGGAAACGCGGCCAGTTCACGCAAAGCGACCTAAAACCTGGTCGAGAGCAGCGCACGGCCATGAGCAGCGCCAGCGAAGGTCGCTACGGAGCCATCGAACGGGCCTACGGAGAAGGGCAGTTCAGCGACGCACTCGAACGGGCTGAGGCGCTGCTGACGGAACTCAATAGGCCGGACGCCCCACCAAAAACCCAGGCCGTCCTGGGGCGACTGCAACTGCTCACCGGCCACATCCATCTCTATGGACTGGGACAACCCGATGAGGCCCGGGCCTACTACCAAGCCGTGGCCCGCAGCACCGCGCCAACGACCCTGGTGGAGCTCGCCCAAGCCGGTCTGAAACGCTGCGAGGAGCAACCAGCCGCGAGCACCGCCCCAGCGGCCAACACCCAAGCCTCCAGCCCTGTCACGCCAGGGGATCTCGAGCTCCCCGCCACCCCTTGGTTGAGCCTGCTCAGCGAACCCCAGGAGGCGCTCACCGCTCTTCAGACGGCTTGGCGCGAGGTGCCCGCCAGCCCGCCAGCGGCCACGCCGCTCCCACGGGCAGGCACGCCTGCCACCCCCTGGGGGACAGGCACAACGGCAAACGAGGCAACCAGCGCCTCACAAGCAGAGCAACCCGCAGACCATTCCCTGACCGAAGGGGATGGCGAGGACACCTCAGAAAGGAAGAAGGAGCCAGCACCCCCCGCTGAAGTGGAACTGGTCGACGAGCAGGACTCCGGTCCTGACTACAGCCTGGGCAACCTCGTGGTGGAACTGGCCCCAAACCCAGACGACCCACCAAACGAAAACCGCCCCCAGCAGCCCCAGGAGCGGGGCGGAAGCTGGAGACGGTTCTTCAAACTGAGGCGGTCCTAAGCCGCCCCAGGACTCAGCTCGCGGTGGAGCGGCGGCGGCGGGTCCGGCCGGCGATTTCCGGTTCCTCGACCTTCGCCGCAGCGGCCACAGGGGCAGCCTTGGCTGCAGCAACCGGTGCGGGAGCCGAGGAGGGTGCGGCAGAGGCAGCAGCACCCACAGGAGCCAACTCACGGCGAGGGGCACGATTCCGGTCGCGGTTGCCATCGCGGTTGCCGTCACGGCGGCCACGGGGTGCCGGACGGGTGTCGGGCTCGGCGTCGGCACGGCCCTTGTAGGCCGGGGTGCCGCCAGGGGCGGGCTGAACCAGACAAATGATCAGCGGCTCGACTTGCAGTTCACGGCGCAAGCGGCGCTGCAGGCCCACCTCGATTTCCCTCTGCACGCCCATCCAGTCGACCTCAGGGGCCTTGCCACCGGTGTTACGGGAGAGCTGCTGCCAGCGGTTCTCGAGCACCCAGGTGATTTCCCTCTCGGTCCAGAGGCTGAGCTTGCGGGGATCGGCCGCGGTCACCACACCACGCAGGTTGACCCGCGGAGGGGCTGCCATCACACCGTCGGTGCTGATCACGGCCAGCATGGTGATCACACCGTCATCGGCGAGCTGCTGACGCTCCTTGAGCACGCGGGCATCGACGATGCCGTTACGGGACGCATCCAGGAGTTCGATGCCCGCCTTCACGGGTTCGCCCTTCTTGATCGAGTCGGCCGTCAGCTCGACGACGTCACCGTTATCGATGATCAACATGTTGTCGGCCGGAACGCCCATGGACTGGGCGGTCTTGCTGTGGCAGACGAGCATGCGGTGCTCGCCATGCACCGGCACGAAGAACTTGGGACGGGTGAGGGCCAGCATCAGCTTCTGGTCCTCCTGGAAGCCGTGGCCAGAGACGTGGATGCCCTCGCCCTTGCCATAGACCACCTTGGCCCCGAGCATCATCAGCCGGTCGATGGTGTTCACCACCGAGATGGTGTTCCCAGGGATCGGGCTCGCGGAGAAGATGATCGTGTCGCTGGGCTTCACCTGCACCTGGGGGTGCTCGCCGCGGGAAATGCGGCTCAAGGCAGCCAACGGCTCACCCTGGCTACCGGTCATGAGCAGCAGGGTCTCGCGGTCAGGGAGATCGCGAATCTGCTTGATCGGAACGAACAGATCATCCGGAGCGCGCATGTAGCCCAACTCACGGGCCTTGGCGATCACGTTGAGCATCGAGCGGCCGAGGAGACCGACTTTGCGGCCGTTCTTCATGGCCAGCTCCAGGATCATCGCGACGCGATGGATCGAGCTCGCAAAGGTCGTCACGATGACCCGGCCTTCGGCCTGGGCGATGTGGCGATCCAGGGCCGGGAAGACCGAACGCTCGGGGGGGCAGAAGCCGGGGACTTCGGCGTTGGTGGAATCGCTGAAGAGGCAGAGAACGCCCTGCTCGCCGTGGTGGGCGAGGCGAGCCATGTCGAAGTACTCGCCGTCGACCGGGGTGTGGTCGAACTTGAAGTCACCCGTGAAGATGATCGTCCCAACAGGGGTGGTGATGGCCAGCGAGAAGCTGTCTGCCATCGAGTGGGTGTTCCGGATGAACTCCACCGAGAAGTGCTGGCCGACCTTCACCACATCCCGCGGACCCACGGTCTGGATGGTGGTGCGATCGGTAACGCCGGCCTCCTCCATCTTTCCCTGGAGCATCGACATGGCCAACCGGGGGCCATAGATGACCGGGATATTGAAGTTCTTGAGGTGGTGCGAAATACCACCAATGTGGTCCTCGTGACCATGGGTCACGATCATTCCGCGGATGCGGTTCTGGTTCTCCTTGAGATAGCTGGTGTCGGGCATCACGACGTTCACGCCGTGCATCCCATCGCTGGGGAAAGCGAGGCCCGCGTCCACGAGCATGATGTCGTCGCCGTACTCGAACACGCAGGTGTTCTTGCCGATCTCGTGCAGACCACCCAGGGGAATCACCCGCAGGTGGGGCTGCTTGGCGGCGCCGTTACGGCCGGAGGTTTGAGAAGTCATTCAGAGAGGGGAACGCGGCTCAGCCGCATGGGGGAAAACGTTGAGGGGGGGAGTTGCTCAGCAACAGGTCAGGTCGGCCTTGGCGTCAAGTGGGACGCAGGGCTGCCAGGACGGAGGTGAGGCGATCGCGCACATCGCTTGAAGCAGAAACCAACGGAAGTCGAGGGGCCCCAACGGACCAGCCGCTCAGTTCCAAAGCCGCCTTCACGGGGATGGGATTGGTGGTGCAGAACAGGGCTTTGCACAGGGGAAGCAGTTGCTCGTGCTCGGCCAACGCAGCACCGAGGTCACCGGCGACGAAGGCCTGCACCATGCGCTGAATCTGATCGCCGGCGACATGGCTGGCGACGCTGACGACGCCGACGGCACCGACGGCCATCATCGGCAGGGTCAAGGCGTCATCACCGCTGTAAATCGCCAGACGTTCACCGCAGACCGCGCGGAGGGCGCTCACCTCTTCGGTCGTGCCACTCGCCGCCTTGAAGCTGACCACGTTGGGAAGGTCCATCAACCGCGCGGCGGTCTCTGGATTCAAGCTGCAGCCGGTCCGACCAGGGATGTTGTAGAGCATCAGCGGGGTCTGGGGGGCCGCCTGGGCCACGGCCCGGAAATGCGCTTCAAGCCCCTCCTGGGGAGGCTTGTTGTAGTAGGGCACCACCACCAAGGCACCATCAGCCCCGAGAGCGGCCGCCTCACCAATGGCCTCGACGGCCTCGGCGGTGCAGTTGCTGCCGGTGCCGGCCAAAACCTTGGCGCGGTCCCCCACGGACGCTTTGACCGCAGAGAACAGCTGGTGCTGCTCATCCCAGCTGAGGGTGGGCGATTCGCCAGTGGTGCCGCAAATCACCAGGCCATCGGAACCGTGATCCACCAAATGGCTGGCCAACTTGGCCGCCATCGGCAGATCCACCGAGCCATCGGCCGAAAACGGGGTGATCATCGCGGTGACCACCCGGCCAAAGGGGGCCGGAGAGGGCGCGCCTGGGGTCAAGGTGGTGCTCATGCCGAGGCTCCCGCTGGGGTCTGAGCAGCGGCCGCCGCCGCCACGGGGTCCAGTAGCAACTCAGCGATCTGGATCGCATTCAGGGCTGCCCCCTTACGGATCTGATCGCCGCACAGCCAGAGCTCCAGGGCGTTGGGTTCGCTGAGGTCCTGGCGAATGCGGCCGACGGCCACGGGATCCCGTCCAGTGACGTCCGTCGGCATCGGGAAGCGGTTGGAGCTGAAGTCTTCAATCAGCTCAACGCCGGGTGCGTCCTGAAGCAACGCACGGGCTTCCTCAACGGGGAAGGGTTCGCAGAACTCGATGTTGATCGCCTCGGAGTGGGCGCGCAGAACGGGAACGCGAACGCAGGTCGCCGAGACCCGAAGGTCGGGCAAACCCATGATCTTCCGGGTTTCGTTGACCATCTTCAGCTCCTCTTCGCAGTAGCCGTTGTCCTGCAGCGGGGAGTTGTGCAGGAAGAGGTTGAAGGCCAGGGAGTAGGGCAGAACACTGCTCATCGGCGTCCCGCCATCGAGGACCGTGCGGCTGAGTTCGCTCAGCTCTTCCATGGCACGGGCACCCGCACCGCTAGCGGATTGGTAGGTGCTGACCACGACCCGACGCAGGGCACGGCGAGCCGCCAAGGGCGCCAAAGCCAAGGTCATCAAAATCGTGGTGCAGTTGGGGTTAGCGATCACCCCCTGATGGCGGAAGGCCTCGTGGGGATTGACCTCGGGAACCACCAGGGGAACCCCGGCATCCATCCGAAACGCACTGGAGTTATCGATCACGACCGCCCCAGCGGCGGCCGCCACGGGAGCCCATTGCTTCGAGACGGAGCCACCCGCCGAGGCGAGCACCACATCCACACCGGCAAAGGCCTCAGCCGTAACAGGCTGAATGGTCAGCTCCTGGCCGTTCCACGACAGGGTTTGACCAGCCGAGCGCGGTGAGGCCAGCAAGGTGAGCTGCCCCACCGGGAATGCACGCTCCTTCAGCAAGGTCAGCAGCTCTTGACCAACTGCTCCGGTCGCTCCAAGGACAGCGACATGCAGCGGACGATTGGGCAGCGGACGAACGTCGGTAGAAGTCAACGGAAGTGCAGGAAAGAAGTGGGGCGGGAAGACCGGAAATCAGAGCGTGACCTCATCTGGAGGCGGAGTCGCTCAAGCAAAGACGGAGAGGAAACAGGCGAGGGAGCCGTTGGCGCGGATTAGGGGAGTGAGATCAGAGGAGAGAAGAAATGAAGCGAGAAAACAACGGAAAGCGCGATCGACGAACCCAAGACCGAGGAAAGCGAGCGGCGGAGCATCCCGGAAAAGACGGATGCACGACCTGACACAGGTGAGCGATGCCCTTGCGGACGTCGCCATAAAACTCTTCAGGTCACTGGTTCTTACCCGAAACAATACGTGGCCAAGGCCGACCACGAACGGGCCTGTTGGAGCTCGTCACAGGTGACTACTTAGGATCGTGGGCTGCCCTAGCCGACTCTTCGGCACGACGTCTCGATCGCATCCATGAGCCCTGCCGCTAGCACCGCCAGCCAAGCCACTGCCAAACAGGCAGATCTCAAGCTGAGCACCAGCGCCCGTCCCGGCAGCCGGATGGCGATCGAAATTGCCGTTCCTGGGGAGCGCACCCAAGGCAGCCACAACGCAGCCGTCGAGAAGCTGAGCCGCAGCGTGAAACTCCCCGGCTTCCGCAAGGGCAAGGTGCCTCGCGCCGTCCTGATGCAACAAATCGGTCCCCTGCAGATTCGGGCGACCGCCCTGGAGTCCCTGGTGGACAGCGTCTTCAAGGACGCCCTCAAGCAAGCCGACATCCCCGCCATCGGCCAACCGGCCCTCGATGGCGGCTTCGAATCCCTGCTCGAGCGCTTTGAGCCCGGTCAAGAGCTGACCTTGACCCTGGAGATGGACGTGGAGCCCACTCCGAAGCTCAAGAGCACCAAAGGCCTCAAGGCCGAAGCCGAGTCCGTCAGCTTCGATCCCGCCCGCATCGACGAACTGATCGAGCAATCCCGCCGTCAGATGGCCACCCTCGTGCCGGTTGAAGGCCGTGCAGCGGCTTCCGGCGATGTGGCTGTTCTCAGCTTCAAGGGCACCTACAGCGACACCGGCGAAGCCATCGAAGGCGGCAGCGGTGACGCCATGGAAGTGGAGCTGGAAGACGGCCGCATGATCCCCGGCTTTGTGGAAGGGGTCATCGGCATGAAGGCCGGCGAGAGCAAGACCATCGCTTGCGAATTCCCCGAGGACTACGCCCAGGAAGACGCTGCCGGCCGGAAAGCCAGCTTCGACATCACCCTGAGCGAGCTCAAGGGCCGTGAACTGCCCGCCCTGGATGACGCGTTCGCCCAACAAGCCAGCGACAAGCAAACCCTCGCCGAGCTGCGTAGCGATCTGGAGACCCGCCTGAAGGAGGACGCCGAGCGGCGCCACCAATCCAACCGCCATGACGCCCTGCTGGCAGCCCTAGTGGAGCAACTGGAGGTTGAACTGCCCGAGACCCTCGTCCAAGAGGAGATCGTGACCCTGCTCGAGCAAACCGCCGGCCAACTGTCCCAGCAGGGGATGGACGTCAAAAAGCTGTTCACCCCCCAGCTGATCCAGAGCCTGCGCGAAACCTCTCGTCCTGAAGCCGAGGAGCGCCTGAAGCGCAGCCTGGCCCTCAAGGCGCTGGCCGCCGCCGAGAAGCTGGAATTGGAAGCCAGCGAAATCGACGCCAAGGTCAAGGAACTGAGCCGCGGCTTCAGCGACAGCTCCCGCATCGACCCCGAGCGCCTGCGCCAGGCCGTTCAGGAAGACCTGATGCGCGAGAAGCTCCTGGGCTGGCTGGAGAGCAACTCCACCATCACCGAGAAAGCCCCAGAGGCCGGCGAGGAGAAGCCCAAGGCCAAGGCCAAGAGCGCGGCCAAGAAGAAAGCCAAGGCTGAGGACGCCGAGGCAGCCACCACCGAGGCCTGATCCCCATAGATTGGCCGGACTGACCTCAGTCCGGCCGCGTGATCAACGCCAGCACTCCCCATCCAATTCAGAACCGCTGGCTGGGCCAAGGGCCCCAATCCTCAATTTCGACTGGCCCGTCCGCCGCTCCCGGAGTACTCCCCACCGTGGTGGAGCAGTCCGGCCGCGGGGAACGGGCCTTTGACATTTATTCCCGCCTGCTTCGCGAGCGCATCATCTTCCTGGGCAGCGGAATCGACGACCAAGTGGCGGACGCGATGGTCGCCCAGCTGCTCTTCCTGGAGGCCGAGGACCCCGAGAAGGACATCCAGATCTACGTCAACTCCCCCGGGGGCTCAGTCACCGCTGGCTTGGCGATCTACGACACCATGCAGCAGGTCGCGCCTGACGTCGTGACCATCTGCTACGGCCTGGCTGCCTCCATGGGCGCCTTCCTGCTCTCCGGGGGAACCAAGGGCAAGAGGCTCGCGCTACCGAACGCGCGGATCATGATCCACCAGCCCCTAGGCGGGGCCCAAGGCCAAGCCGTGGACATCGAGATCCAGGCCAAGGAGATCCTGTACCTCAAGGAGACCTTGAACGGCCTGATGGCGGAACATACCGGCCAGCCCTTGGACAAAATCGCGGAAGACACCGACCGCGACTACTTCCTTTCCCCGGCAGAAGCGGTTCAATACGGCCTGATCGATCGTGTCGTCACCGATACGACCCCGGTTTGATCCTTAAGGACGGCTGACGAAGCGCTGGATCGCACCGATCCTGAAGTTTCGGGACACCGCCCCGAAGCCCTCCCGCTCAACGCCGCCAAAGCCCCTGCCCGATGGCCAAGTTCGACGCCCACCTGAAGTGCTCGTTCTGCGGGAAGTCGCAGGATCAGGTGCGCAAATTGATCGCCGGCCCAGGCGTCTACATCTGCGACGAGTGCATCGATCTCTGCAACGAGATCCTTGACGAGGAGCTAGTCGAGGGCCATGGCGGTGCCGGTGCTGGCCGCCAAGCCCAAGAAGCGAAAGGCAAACCACCCGCAAAGAAAACCAGTAAGCCAGCCCCAACGCTGGCTGAAATTCCCAAGCCCCAAGAGATCAAGGCCCACCTCGACGGCCAGGTTGTGGGACAAGAAGAGGCCAAGAAGGTCCTCTCCGTCGCGGTCTACAACCACTACAAACGCCTTGCTTGGCAAGGCGATGGCAAGGGCGAGAGCAACGAAACCGCCACCAAGCTGCACAAAAGCAACATCCTTCTGATTGGCCCCACAGGAAGCGGCAAAACCCTGCTCGCTCAGACCTTGGCCGAGCTGCTCGATGTCCCCTTTGCGGTGGCCGATGCCACGACCCTGACCGAGGCCGGCTACGTCGGGGAAGACGTCGAAAACATCCTGCTGCGCCTCCTGCAGAAGGCTGACCTAGACGTCGATCAAGCCCAGCGCGGAATCATCTACATCGACGAGATCGACAAGATCGCGCGCAAGAGCGAGAACCCCTCCATTACCCGTGATGTCTCAGGGGAAGGTGTTCAGCAAGCCCTGCTGAAGCTGCTCGAAGGCACCGTCGCCAACGTCCCCCCTCAAGGGGGCCGCAAGCACCCCTACCAGGACTGCATCCAGATCGACACCAGCCAGATCCTGTTCATCTGCGGTGGTGCCTTCGTGGGCCTCGACGATGTCGTCCAGCGCCGCATGGGGCGCAATGCGATCGGCTTCATGCCCGAGGGGGGCCGCCGCGGCCGGCCAAGCAAGGACCAGCAGGCCGCTCAGGTGCTCCGCCACCTGGAGCCCGACGACCTGGTCAAGTACGGCCTCATCCCCGAGTTCATTGGCCGCATGCCGGTGAACGCGGTGCTCGAGCCCCTCGACAGCCATGCCCTCGAGGCCATCCTGACCGAGCCCCGCGACGCCCTGGTCAAGCAGTTCCAGACCCTGCTGAGCATGGATGACGTGCGCCTGGAGTTTGAACCCGGGGCCGTGGAAGCCATTGCCGCCGAAGCCCACCGCCGCAAAACCGGTGCCCGGGCGTTGCGCGGGATCGTCGAGGAGCTGATGCTCGACCTGATGTACGACCTCCCTTCGGACAAAAACACCAAGGCCTTCACCGTGACCCGGGCCCTGGTGGAAGAACGCACCCAAGCCAAAGTGCTTCCCCTGCCCGGCAGCGAGCCCGCGCAACAGGAATCGGCCTAGGGCCCCATGGCTGCCGCCGATCACCTCCAGGTGCCGCGGCAGCACGGCCTCTTTAACCACCACGGCATCGATCTCGGGGATGGGAGCGTCGCCCATTACCTCGAGGGCCGAGAGATTCTGCGCAGCCCACTGGAGGAGTTCAGCCGCGGCCAGCCCCTCTCGGTGATCGCCTACCCGGCGGGCGAGTGCTTACCGGCAGGCCAAACCCTGCGCCGGGCCATGGGGCGATTGGGGGAGCAGAACTACAACCTGCTCTTCAACAACTGCGAGCACTTCGCCCATTGGTGCAAAACCGGGCGGCACCGCAGCGCCCAAGTCGAGGACGTGCTCCAGGCCGGCAGCTGGGGGGCATTGGCACTCGGGCAATTCATGCCGGCGGCCGTCCTGGGCGGCGCCAAGGTGCTGCTGCGGCAGGGCCTGCGCCTGGAGCCGAGCCAGCTGGAGCAGGGCCGGGACCTCATCCGCCGCAGCCTCGAGCAACTCGACGCCCTACGCCTCAAGCTGCAAACCAAATTGGAAACCGAACTGGCGCGGGCCGAGGAGCGTTGGGGCCAAGGAGAACCGCAACCCCAAGTCCAACGTCTGCGCCTGG
>JAAZUZ010000175.1 GCA_018623875.1 Synechococcus sp. HW_metabat.21 | reverse complement strand
GGGGTCTGTTTGATCTGATCGAGTTCGATCGGGCTGGCCAGGAAAAACGGGAAGGGACGGGCGGCAAGCGCATCTGCATCACTGGCCTCTGCTGTGAGGGCTGCATAGCTCTCGGCCGATGGGTTGAACCCTCCCATCAAGCGATGGGCAATAAGGGCTTCATCGAGACCAGCGCTGCGGGCGACGCCGCGGGTCACCAGACCTGTGGAGACGCCCACGCGGAAGCCACCGCTCAGCAACTTGTTGATCAGCAGCAGCTCTCCGCTCGGCAGGCTCTGCCAGGTGCGCACCACCGCGGCCTCCTGTTCTTCCCCCTCCGCTGCCGCCAGCGCGGGCAAGACCTGCTCCATCCAGTTGCTCAGGCTGCGCCCAGCACTCGGCGCCGCAGGACCCGGGTGTTGCTGGCTCCACAGCAGCGAGACCGTTTCAGCGGAATCACCCACCTGATTGCTGCAGGCCTCGAATAACCAATCCGGTAAGGCCACTGCATGCAGGCAGATCTCCCTGAGCCGGCGCCCACTGATCAGCCGTTTGCGGCGTTTCCCCAGCAGGAGGGCGAGGGCCCAGGCGGCATCTCCAGGGGGGGCACTGCGGAAGTAGGACTCCAGGGCCTCCAACTTGGCCGTGGTGCTGCTGGTGCCATCCAGTTCGGCAAAGAGCCGGGAGAAGGCCTTCATGGCGTCTCCTCCTCGTCAAAGCGTTCGGTCTCAAAAGCCCCCTCGAGGGGTTCCGCATTGATCCCCTCCATCTCCCGTAGATATCTGGAGAGGACCGTGCTTTGGCCGTGGGTCACATAGACCTGCTGCGCTCGGCTCTCCTGCACGCTGCGCACCAAGCCCGCCCAGTCGGCGTGATCGCTCATCACGAAACCGCGGCCATAGCCCCGGCGCCGCCGAGCACCGCGTACGGCCATCCAGCCGCTGACGAAACCGTTTTGCGCCTTCGCCAGGCGACCCATGCCTCGGCTGCGGTGGGCCGCCGGCGGTGCAATGACCAGGCGCCCCGCCAGCGACTCCCCTTTGGGCACTTGGGAGAGAGCCATGGTCGGAGGCATGACGACGCCAGCCTCGCGATAGGGCCCCATCAGTCGATCAACGGCGCCGTGGAGCAGAACCGTTTCCTCCACCCCCAGGTCATGTAGTTCCGCCAGCACGCGCTGGGCCTTGCCAAAGGCGTAGCAGAAGAGCACCGATGGCTTGTCTGGCTCGGCCTGCCACCAGCTCAGAATTTGGCGTGCGACCGCCGCTCCGGTCTCCCAGCGGTAAATCGGCAGGCCGAAGGTGGCCTCGCTGATGAAGACGTCCGCCTGGACGGGTTCGAAGGGCGTGCAACTGGGGTCGTGGCAGCGCTTGTAATCGCCACTGACCAACCAGCTCTCCCCACCGGCCTCCAGGCGGATCTGGGCCGACCCGAGCACATGGCCGGCGGAATGAAAGGAGACCCGCGCCTCGCCAATGCGGTTGAGGTCGCCGTAGCCCACCGGCAGCAGATTGATCTCTGCCCCCAGCCGCTCCCGCAGGATTCCTTCGCTGGAGGCCACCGCCCAATACTCGCCGCAGCCAGGCCGGGCATGGTCCGCGTGGGCGTGGGTGATCAGGGCCCTGGGGACCGGCCGCCAGGGATCGATCCAGGCGCCAGCCGCCCCGCAGTAGAGGCCCTCTGGGGTGAGCTCCAACAGGCCGCCTGGGGCGAGGGGCATGGGTGCTGGGCGGCGTGATCGGCCTGAATCATGACCACGGAGCTTCCAGGACTGCGTTTTGGCGCTAGCTAGGGGGAAGCCCCTGCTCCCCGTGCGATGGCCCTGCAAGCGTTCCGCGATGAGTTGGCCAGTACCGCAGCGGCCCTGGCGGCCCCGGGGACGGGGCTCCTGGCGGCCGATGAATCCACCGGCACCATCGGCAAACGCTTTGACGCGATCGGCCTAGAGAACAGCGAAGAGAACCGGCGGGCCTACCGCAGTCTTCTGGCCACAACCCCGGGCCTGAGCGATCACATCTCCGGGGTGATCCTCTTCGAAGAAACGCTGTTTCAGGACAGCACGAAGGAGGCGGGCGGAACGCCGATCACGGAGCTCTTTCAAGCCCAGGGCATCGTCCCTGGAATCAAGGTCGACCAAGGGGTAGAGCCCCTGGCGGGCGGTTTGAGCGGTGAGACCTGGTGCACCGGCTTGAAGGGCCTCGCGGAGCGGGCAGCCCGCTACTACGAGCGGGGCGCTCGCTTCGCCAAGTGGCGGGCGGTCCTGCAGATCAGCGCCAATGGCTCACCCTCCGAGCTCTCGGTGCGCGAGAACGCCTGGGGCCTGGCCCGCTATGCCCGGACCGTGCAAGAGCAGGGGTTGGTGCCGATCGTCGAGCCGGAAATCTTGATGGATGGTGATCACGACATCACCACCACCGCGGCCGTTCAGGAGTGGGTGTTGCGGACCACCTATGAGGCCCTCGCCGTCAACGGCGTCTTCCTTGAAGGCAGCCTGCTCAAGCCATCGATGACCTGTGCTGGGGCGAGCAGCTCCCAGCAGCCCAGCGCGGAGGAGGTCGGGGAGTTCACGGTTCGAACCCTGATGCGCACGGTTCCCTCGGCCGTGCCGTCGATTCTGTTTCTCAGTGGCGGCCTCAGCGAAGAAGACGCCAGCCTCTGCTTGAACGCCATCAACCAGGTTGCGGCTCGCTGCGGCGCCCCCTGGCACCTGGGTTTCTCCTACGGCCGGGCCCTGCAGCACTCCTGCATCAAGAACTGGGCAGGCAAGGAGCTCAAGGCTGGTCAGGCGGCCCTCTTGGCAAGGGCGCGGGCCAATGGGGCCGCCAGCTTGGGCCGCTATGTGCCTGGCTCGGAACCCTCCGATGACAGCAGTTTGTTTGTCGCGAACTACAGCTACTGAGCCCGAACTCAGCGGCTCATCTCCAGCATTTTTTGGATCGGTGCGAGGGCCCGCAGGCGCATTGACTCATCCATCTCGATGGCTGGGCTGAGGTCGCTGAGGCACTGCCAGAGCTTCTCGAGCGTGTTCAGGCGCATGTAGGGACAGGCGTTGCAGCTGCAGCCATCGGCGCCGGGCACCTCAAAGAAGGATTTGCCTGGGACCGCCTTGCGCATCTGGTGCAGGATTCCGGGTTCGGTCAGCACGATGAAGGCTTCCGCTGGGCTGGCTTCAGAGCGGCGCAGCAGCGCACTCGTGGAGCCGATGAAATCGGCATGGTCGAGCAGGTGTTGCTGGCATTCGGGGTGGGCCAGCACTTCGGCTCCGGGGTGATCGAGCTTCAGCTGCAGGAGGGCCTGCTCGCTGAAGGTCTCGTGGACGATGCAGCTGCCGGGCCAGAGGGTCAATTCCCGTCCGCTCTGGCTCTGGACCCAACGTCCAAGGTTTTGATCCGGTGCAAACAGGATCGGTTGATCGGCCGGTAGCTGTTGGACCAGATCAACGGCATTGCTGCTGGTGCAGATCAGATCGCTCTGCGCTTTCACCGCCGCCGAGCAGTTGATGTAGCTGACCACGAGGTGGTCGGGGTGCTCGGCCCGGAACTGGGCGAAGCCATCCGCGGGGCAGGCGTCCGCCAGGGTGCATCCGGCCTCCAGGTCCGGTAGCAACACGGTCTTCTGCGGGCTGAGGATCTTGGCGACCTCGGCCATGAAGTGCACCCCACAGAAGACGATGACGTCGGCATCGGTGGCGGCCGCCTTCCGGGAAAGCTCAAGCGAATCGCCGATGAAATCAGCGACGTCCTGGATCTCAGGCTCTTGGTAGTAGTGGGCCAGGATCACGGCATTGCGCTGCCGTTTCAACGCGGC
>JAAZUZ010000174.1 GCA_018623875.1 Synechococcus sp. HW_metabat.21 | reverse complement strand
TGCAGCGGTTCATCGGCCTCGGCGTGTTCCGCATCGAGCAGGACCAGGGCGTCCTGCAGGCGGCGGGCGATGCGGTCCCGCAATTCCGCGGCGGCGGCATCCGTGAAGGTGACCACCAGCAGCTCCTCGACCTCCAGGGGCCGTGGCCCCTCGCTGAGGAGCCGCAGCACCAGATGGGCCAGGGCGAAGGTCTTGCCGGTGCCGGCGCTCGCCTCCAGCAGGCGAATCCCCGGCGCGAGGCTGAAGGCGTTGGCATCAAAAGCGGCCAGGCTCATCCTTTGACCTCCTTGCGCCGCTCCAACAACGGCCCGTGCAGGCTCAACGCCAGGCCCTGGAGCTCTGGGGTCAGCAGGTCCCCGAGGGGAAGGTCCGAACCGAAGCAGACCCGTTGGACGGGGTCTTCCCGCTCCGCCCGCTGTTGAAAGCCCCCCTCCCAGGCGTCCTTGGCCTTGGCCCAGCCGCGCCCCAGCCCCGGTTTGCTGCTCTCGGCGCTCGCGAAGGCCCAGCCGGTTTCTGGCGGCAGGCCCCAGCAGTCCATGCGGTGGGCGTCCCGCCAGCCCTGCAGTTGCTCCAGCAGCTCCCCGGCCAGCGCGGGTGTGGGGAGCTCGTAGCGCTCCAACACCCGGAAGCGCTGGCGATCGCGGCCCACCAGGGCCGCCCCCCGCAGGTTCAGGCCCGCGGCCGCTGCGAGCAGGCACTCCAGCCAGAGCTGCAGCCGTTGGGGCGTGCGCGGTTTCGCGGTGTGGACCAGCACCAGTTGGCCGCCGCGGCTACTCAGCTCGGTCTCGTAGTGCTGCCATGCCAGCGCGTGCTGCTCCGGCTCCCCCAGTAACTCCAGGCAGTCGCGCAGGCTCCCCCAGCGCTGCTCCAGTTGCGCCACCTCCAGAACACCGGCGGCCAAGGGGGGCAGCATCCCCCGGCCCCGCTCGAGTTCCCGCCAGTTGGGGGCTTCTGCCTCTGGGTCCTCGACCTCCCATTCGCGGCGCAGCAGGGCCGAGCGCTCCCGCTCGCCAAGCTCCAGGGCTTCGAGGTCCAGCACCGGCTGGTCGAATTCCTTGGGACGCAGCCCCAGCTGCTCCAGCCAGAGCCGTTGCGGGGCCTGGAGCCACTGCTGCAAATCGCTCCAGCTCGTTTCCGGTCTGTTGTCAACGCCAGTGGGCGGGGTGCTGTAGGCCAAACCCTGCTGGCCGCTCAGCTCGCCGTGCTCGAGCTGTTGGCGCACCTGCAGGAGCCGTTGGTCACAACTCGCCGCGGGCCAGGGCGCCATCTCCAGAAAGTTGCTGCGCTCAAGGGCATTCGCGGCGTGCTCCCGCAGGGGAACGGCACCGCTGCCGAGTTGTTGCGTCAGTAGCTCGAGCCACTGGCGCACTGGGGTCGAGGCCTCCAGGGGCTCGCCGGTGCGTTCATCGCGGCAGCTCCAACTGAGCAGCAGGTGCTGCCGCGCCGACAGCAGCGCCTCCAGCAGGACGTAGCGGTCCTGATCGCCGCTGTTGGGATCGCCCAGCTCGCGGCGTTGCTCCATCAGGTGGAAGCCCGGCCGCTGGCGTTGGCGGGGGAAGGCTCCCGCGTCCAGTCCCATCAGCACCACTACCCGGTGGGGGATGGCCCGCATCGGCTCCAGGGCGCTGATGGTCAGGGCTCCAGAGCGGTGACCAAAGCGGCCGCTGCCCTCGCTGAGCCGCTCTGCCAGGACATCGGCCACCACCGGTGCCGCCAGCTTGAGGGGGCTGTCACCTGCCACCGCCTGCCAGTCCGCCAGGGCGGCATGGATCGTCTGCAGTTCCCAGGCCCAGTTGCCGCCCTCGCCAAAGAGCAGCGGCAGTTGCTCCCGCAGGCCCTGCACCCACTCCGGCACGCGCCGGGGTTGGGCGAACCACTGCAAGCTGCTGAGCAGTTGCCGCAGCAAGGCGATCCAACGGCCCTGCTGCTCGAGGCTGCCGGCCAGGGCGAGCGGGGCGGTCTCGCCAGGGGCCAGGCCCGGGATGTCGGGAAGCACCAGCCCGAGCACGAGCCGATCGATCGCCCAACGCAGGCTGTGGCTGGGGTCGCCGCCGCGGTCGCGTCCATCGAGTCCCCAGCGGAAGCCCGCCCGTTGCAGGAGGGCCGTGAGCTCGCCGGATTCACTGGCCTCGAGCTGCTGGGCCGCCAGCAGGGGGCCGCAATTGAGCACGCTCTCCAGGGCGGTCGCCGTGAGCCGCTCCCCGCCGAGTTGCAGCAGGGCCAACAGGCCTTGGGCGATGCCCGCCTCACTCTGTTGACTCCGGTCCGTCAGGCGCCAGGGCAGCCGCACTCCGGTGGCCTCCGAGTCGCCGAAGACGGCTGCCACCAGGGGGGCGAACGCCTCCACCTGGGGCGTCATCACGAGGATGTCTCGCGGCTCCAGGCTGGGGTCCGCCGCCAGCAGCTGCAGGATCTGATCACGCACCACCTGCAGTTGGCGCAGCCGCCCCGGGCAGGCGTGGAACTCCAGGGAACGATCCTTCGGCTCCCGCGTTAAGGGCTGTTCCGCTTCGGGTTCGCCGCTGACGAGTTGCTCCTGCAATTGCTCCAGCAGGGACGGCTCCCGGCCGTCGTGGCGAGCGACCGTGGCGGGGGCAAAAAACAGATCCCCCTCCTGCCACTGGCCCAGTTGGCTCTCGCCGGTGCCCTCGAGCAACTGCTGAAATTCCGCACCGAGCCGGCCAAAGCGGGCCTCGAGGCCGGGCACGCTCAGTAGCCAGTCCGCCGCAAGGGGATCGCTCAGGGCGGCCGGGCTGCTGCGCTGCCAGAGATCGCGGCAGGGGGTGAGCATGTAGAGCTCCACGTCCCGCACCGCTGAGAGGGCCTGCAGCAGTTCGACCTGCACCGGAGCCAGGCTGCTGAGGCCAAACAGGCGGAGCGGTTGTGTGCTGGAGAGGTCCGGCCTCCATCCGCCCTGGAGCCGGCGGATGAGCTCCCGCGCCCGAACGCCAAAGGGCAGGCTCCCCAGACGGTCCACCAGACGCCGCAGCAGTTCCGGCTGCCACTGCAACCCCTCCGGCAGGGTCTGGGGCTTGTCGCTGAGCCAGGCCTCCAGCAGCGCTGGCCGGTAGAGCCCGTAGTCATCGATGGCATCGGCGATCGCCCGAGCCAGTTGCCAGAGGGCTGGATCCAGGGTCTCTAGGCCGGAGGAGCGAACCGCGAGCCATTGGCGAAGGGGCTGCGCCGTTGGACTCTCCAACAGCTCCGGCAGCAGCTCCAGCAGCGGCCAAACCAGGTTTTGGGCTCGCCAGGGATCGGGACCCGTGCTCTCCTCGTTCAGCCAGTTGTTCACCAGTTGCCGCAGCAGGCTGCTCGGGAAGGGGAAGCGCAGGTTCGCGGCGATGCCGGCTGGATTGGCCAGGGCCAGTTGCTCCCCCAGCCAACGGCTCGTCGGCCAGGTGTTCACCACCACCTGGGCCTCCTCGAGCAGTCCCGGCGGATGCAATTGCAGGTTCGTGGCCAGGACGCGAGCCAGCAGCTCAGCGCGGTTGCTGCGATAAACCGTGAGCAAGGCTCAGACGGGGCTCAGGCTGGGCGTCTGCAGGTTATGGGCAAGGCCCGGCACTGACACCACCTCGCGACTTTCAGGGCAGTAGGCGCTGAGGTCGCCGCCGTAGCAAGCACCGGTGTCCACCATGACGATGTTCGGAAGACGGCGCACGTTGGGGCCGGGGGTGTTGCCGATCACCACATCGCCAAAGCGACCGTCGTATTGCTCCCAGAAGCCCATCCGCACCCGCAGGTCCGGCTGCCAGGTGCTGGGGTTGAAGCCGGCGTGGGTGGCCACCCACCCATCCCCCCAGTAGGCC
>JAAZUZ010000173.1 GCA_018623875.1 Synechococcus sp. HW_metabat.21 | reverse complement strand
GTGTCGCAGGAAATCCGCGCTGCTGAGGACCCCGAGTTCGAGACCTTCTACACGAAGAACATTCTTCTGAACGAAGGCCTGCGCGCCTGGATGGCCCCCGCGGACCAACCGCACGAAAACTTCGTCTTCCCTGAAGAGGTTCTGCCCCGTGGTAACGCTCTCTAATCCTTCTCTCTCCGGGATCGGCGGGAAGGACCTCGACTCCACTGGCTATGCCTGGTGGTCGGGTAACGCCCGTCTGATCAACCTCTCCGGTCGCCTTCTCGGCGCCCACGTCGCTCACGCAGGCCTGATGGTCTTCTGGGCTGGCGCCATGATGCTGTTCGAGGTGAGCCACTTCACCTTTGACAAGCCCATGTACGAACAGGGTCTGATCCTGTTCCCCCACGTTGCGACCCTCGGCTACGGCGTTGGTCCTGGTGGTGAAGTTGTGGATGTCTATCCCTTCTTCGTCGTTGGTGTTCTGCACCTGATCAGCTCCGCCGTGCTCGGCCTCGGCGGCCTCTACCACGCCCTGCGTGGTCCCGAAATCCTCGAGAACTACTCCTCGTTCTTCTCCCAGGATTGGCGGGACAAGAATCAGATGACCAACATCATTGGTTATCACCTGATTCTTCTCGGCGTTGGCGCCCTGCTGCTGGTCTTCAAGGCCATGTTCTTCGGCGGCGTCTACGACACCTGGGCCCCTGGTGGTGGCGACGTTCGCCTGATCACCAACCCCACCCTCGATCCCGGTGTGATCTTCGGCTACCTCTTCCGCGCACCCTTTGGCGGCGAGGGCTGGATCATCGGTGTGAACTCCATGGAGGACATCATCGGTGGCCACATCTGGCTGGGTCTGACCCTGATCTTTGGTGGCATCTGGCACGTGGTCACCAAGCCCTTCGGCTGGGTGCGACGCGCCTTCATCTGGAACGGTGAGGCCTACCTGAGCTACAGCCTTGGCGCTCTGAGCTTCATGAGCTTCATCGCTTCGGCCTACATCTGGTTCAACAACACCGCGTACCCCTCGGAGTTCTACGGCCCCACCAACGCCGAAGCCTCCCAGGCCCAGAGCTTCACCTTCCTGGTGCGTGACCAACGCCTCGGCGCCAACATCGGCTCCGCCATGGGTCCCACCGGTCTGGGTAAGTACCTGATGCGCTCCCCCACCGGCGAGATCATCTTCGGTGGTGAAACCATGCGTTTCTGGGACTTCCGTGGTCCTTGGCTGGAGCCCCTGCGTGGCCCCAACGGCCTGAGCCTCGACAAGCTCCAGAACGACATTCAGCCCTGGCAAGTGCGCCGCGCGGCTGAATACATGACCCACGCCCCCAACGCGTCTCTGAACTCCGTGGGCGGCATCATCACCGAGCCCAACTCGGTGAACTTCGTGAACCTCCGTCAGTGGTTGGCTGCGACTCAGTTCGTTCTCGCCTTCTTCTTCCTGGTGGGTCACCTCTGGCACGCCGGCCGCGCCCGCGCTGCTGCTGCTGGCTTCGAGAAGGGCATCGACCGTAAGGCCGAGCCCACCCTGGCCATGCCTGACCTCGACTGATTCATCTCAGCGATCGTCCTTCAGCCCTCGCCATTCGGCGGGGGCTTTTTTTGTGGGTGTTGACAGCCCATCACCGCCCAAGAGACTGCATCAACGCATCGGTCATTCGGATCTCACAGTTGCTCACGACGATGCCAAAACCCGTTCCCTGAATCGACAGGGAGTTCAAATAGACACAGGCATTGCGGCGAGCCTGCTGAAAAGCAGCCAGCTGTTCTTCGGGATCAGCGCTGGTTTTGTAGAGATCGTTGAGGCTGGATTTCCAGATCCGCGGGAACTGACCACCAACAGCACTTGAGGCATCGGTCGCGACCTGCTGCATCGCGACCGCGAGTTCACGATCTTTCTGCTCAAGAACCTTGGCAATGCAGAGAGACATCTCGACAGTTGTCTTGGTTTCTGCACAAGTCGATTGGAGAGCCCGGGCGGGTAACCCGCTGAACGCAGTCGACGCCCATGCGAGCAGCATCAAAGACGTCTTCAAGCCATAACGACAAGCCATTGCTCGAAAGCAAAACATTGGAGAAAGCCTGTGGATCACTCCGACAGGCTTGGATCACCTTCGGCCTCAGAAACTGAGGTTGAGGACGCTGTAGCCCTTGGGACCCGAGGGCTTCTTGAACTCCAGGGGCAAAGACTCATCGCCCGCGACTTCCACGCTGTAGCGGGCTGATGCGCCCTCCATGTAGGCCTGCTCGTCCAGCAGTCCGTGGTCAGCGGTCGGCAGAGCCGTCGAGAGCTGGATCGGCTCCATCGCATTGGCGTTCAGCGTCAGTCCGCTACCAACGAGGAGGCTGCATGCAGCTGCAAGCGCGAAGGTCTTCATGGCCAGGTGTGTGAGGAGGGCCTTGTCTTCGCAATAGCTACGGCGAAAGAAAAATGGCAATGGTGGGTTTCGGCAAGGCTTCAGCCCGCCCGCAACCACTGCCGCAGCAGGGGGAGGCTCAGTCCAATGACGTTCGAGAAACAGCCCTCCAGGCGCTCCACAAGGCAGCCGCCGCGGCCCTCAAGGGCAAAACCACCGGCGCACTGCAGCGGTTCGCCGGTGGCCACATAGGCCTCAATTTCGGCGTCGCTCAGCTCCGCAAAAAGGACCCGGGTGGTGACGGTTGTCAGCCGCTCCCCTCCAGCTGGATTGAGCAGGGCATGGCCGGTGTGGAGCTCACCCCATGCCCCTCGCATCCGCTGCCAGCGGGCGATGGCCTCCTGCGGACCTGTCGGTTTGCCAAACACCTCCCCCTCAAAGGCCAGGACCGAATCGCAGCCCAGCACCGCTGAGATCTCAGTCGCGATCCCGCCCTGGAGCACCGCCCCCGCCTTCGCCTGGGCCAAGAGCTGCACCAACTGCGCCGGATCCGGGTGGTGGATCGCCTCCTCATCGACCCCGCTCACCTGCACGCGATGGGCAATCGCGGCCTGCTCGAGCAATCGCCGGCGGGCGGGAGAGGCAGAGGCCAACAGGAGCACAGCCAGTCCTTGAGCTCGAACCACTCTGGCAAGGGTGGGAGCGGCACGACCCGGCCGATGACCACAATGATGAGACTCTCAGCGCCCCCGTTGATGCAGCCGCGCCTCAGCAAGCAGGAGCAACGGGCCTTGGTCCGGGCCAAGCGGGCCGTGCGCTGCCTCCCCTTTCGGCGCCGCTTCTACGAAGAACTCGAGCAGGAAGCCCTCAGCAGCACCCAGCTGGGAGCACGCACGGATTGGTCGGTTCTCAGCCAGCAGCGCCTCTCCGCGAACCACTGCGAAGACCTGCTCATCTGGCTGATCCAGCTCGGCGTGCTCCGCCGCGAGGTTGATGGGCAGGGCCTGACCGAACGGGTCCGCCTGACCCCCCTGGGCCGGGTCGTCCTCTCGGAATGGTCTGGGGAGATCCCCCGCGCCAGCCTCCCCTCCCGGCTGCGCCACTGGGTGAAGCAGCACTGGCCGAGGCTTTGAGCAACCCCAAACCCTTGATGGTGCTCGGCACCAGCAGCGGTGCCGGCAAGTCCCTGATGACGGCCGCCCTCTGCCGGGTCTTGCGGCGCCGGGGTGAGATCCCTCTGCCCTTCAAGGGGCAGAACATGAGCAACAACGCCTGGGTGGACCAGGCCGGCGGCGAGATGGCCTACTCCCAGGCGCTGCAGTCCTGGGCTGCGGGACTGGAGCCGGCCTGCGCGATGAACCCGGTGCTGCTCAAACCCCAGGGGGACAGCACCAGCGAAGTCATCCACCTCGGGCAGTCCGTCGGCAACTGCCGCGCCGAGCACTACTACCGCGATTGGTTCCGGCCGGGCTGGGC
>JAAZUZ010000172.1 GCA_018623875.1 Synechococcus sp. HW_metabat.21 | reverse complement strand
CGCAAAGCCGCGGCGGCCTGAGGGCGGCACTAGCTGCGGTAGGCGTCGATGAAGCTGGTGCGCACCGCAGCGACCAACGTCTCCGGAACGGGCAGTCCCGTTCCCTGCAGGTACTGATCCAGGGCAGGCCCCAGCTGATCCTGCAGGGCCAGGCACTGGGCCGCCGAGAGAGCCAGGGCTTGTTGATAGAGGTCCTGGTTCGTCTTGCCGAGGTGGAACAAACGGCAGCCCTCGTCGATGACCGCTCTCAGTTGCGGATCCCTGAGGCAATCACCTTCGCTGCCGGCGTAGGGAAGGCTGCGGTTGCGGATCACAGCACGCACCAAAGCAAAGGAGCGCTGAGCCAATTCCGGTCCGACCCGATCCTCGGCCTGCCGCCGCTCCTTGATCTGAATCAAGGCATTGACCAACTCGGCGGCCTTAAAGAGCGCCAGACAGCGGCGCTGCTGCGCAGAGAGCGCCTCGAGCTGGGCGAGATAGTCCGCGACCGCCGCCAAATAGGCCTCGTCTTTCTCAGCGAGGGCTGGGCAGGATCGCCAACGCTCCATGGCCCCTACCACCGCTCATGCTGACCGTAGCCAGAGGGTGCCGCGATGACCGTTGAACGCCTGCAGATCACCACGCAACACCCCTTTCAGTGCATCGCCCTCACCGAAGCGCTGGAGCAGTTCATCGCCACGCAAGGCGCCCAGAACGGAACGGTGCTGATCAGCGGTCAACACACGACGACGGCCGTGATCATCAACGAGATGGAGGAGCGCCTGATCTGGGACCTGGAGGCCTGGCTCGCGGAGATCGCCCCAGCCCAGCGTCCCTGGAAACACAACGACCTCGAGCTTCGGCCGAACATCCCGGCCGATGAACCGCGCAATGCCCACGCCCACCTGCAGGCCCTGCTGCTGGGCAACCAGGTGATGGTGGCCATCCAAGACGGCAAGCCCGTGCTGGGCACCTATCAAGACGTGATCCTGGTGGAACTGGACGGACCGCGTCAGCGAACGGTGGCTCTGCAGTGGATTGCCTAGGGTCTGCGCCCCAACGTCAACCCGCCATGCCCAGCCGCGAACAGATCCTGGCCGCCTCCGCCGGCTGGGTGGCGGTGCTCTTGAACGTGGTGCCGGGCCTGGGGGCGGGCTACCTCTACCAGCGCCGCTGGAAGGCCTACTGGATCACCTCGGCCCTGGCCACCGCCTGGTTTGTCGCCGGAGCCGTGCTCGGCCAGGACGCCGAACCCGCCGCCGAAGCCCAGAACCAACTGGTGGGTCTGATCGGCCTGCTGCTGCTGGCCGGTGGCACCGCCACCGAAGCCGGGCTCGCGGTCAAGAAGGTGCGGGCAGCGTTGGACTGACCCGCGTTAGCGCTGTGATCAACGCAAGGCACTAGCCAAAGGTGTTGCCATTCCAGCCCCAGCTGCTCGCCTTGACGTCTTCAAAGGCCACGTAGATCCGCTTGGCGGGAATGCCGGTGCGCGCCTCGATCAGCTCACAGAAGGCTGCGGTCATCGCGGGGGGCTTAAGGGCACCGATGGACTTGATCTCGACGTAGGCGCAGGGGTCGGTGCTGCCCGCGAAGGTCATCGGCACCGCGGTTTCCAGCAGCGTCATCACATAGGACTCCGGCTTACCGGTCTGCTGGGCCAAGGCCGCGGAGAGTTCCTGGAGCAGCCCATCGGCATCGGCCACCTCAGGCAACGACGTGCGGACGTTGATCAGGGGCATCGCAGCTCAGGGGCACTGGCTCAAATGTGCCACGACTCTTAAGGAGTGCAGGGTCCATCGGTCGTCACCTCGACTTCATCGCCGAGCTGCACCGAGGCGAGCATCGCCTTCAAGGTGGGCTCCGAGACGTTCAGGCAACCGCCGGTGACCTGCTCGCCGATGCGCTTCTCGTTGTTACTGCCGTGGATCGCGAAGCTGTACCAGCGGAATGTGCCGTCGTAGGTGTTGAAGGCAAAGGGCTGCTTCACGCTGTCGATCGGCTCCAGGCTGATGTAGCCAATCCCGTATTCACCGACCTCGCCATCGCCTTTGAAGTCGATGGAATTCATGTTCTTGAAGAGGGTCTCCTCAAGCTCGGCCTTGCTCTTGCCGGACTGGGCGATCAGCTTTGGATCCATCTCAAAGCGGTCCTTGCTCAAGATCGCGTTGACCTTGAAGCGGCCCAGGGGGGTGTAGCCCTCTTCAAAGCGGGTCTTGGCGCAGGTCACCCCAAGGCGCCCGAAGCCCACCTGAAAGGTCGTGCGCTCGTCGCCGCGCACCATCACCCCGTTGCTCTTGGCGGGGATGGCCTGGTCGATCTCGATCGTGATCGGAGCGGTAACCCGCGGTGCGCCCGTGGCCGTCGTCTTCGGGGAGCCAGCGCAACCGCTTAAGGCCAGGGCCAGGGCGATCCCGGCCAGCGAGGTGAGACGTCGCATCCGGGAACCAGTGCACTGAATCCATGTTGGCGAGGGCGCCTGGATTTGCATCCAAAAACCCTGGACGGCCGGCGCTCCGGGATTCACCATGAGGGCAGGCACTCTGACGCGATGGACGACGCACTGCTGGCCCTGGTTGAAGATCTGGGATCGGGGAACGTGCTCGATGCCGAAACCCTGGAGGGCTGCACGGTCGAGCCCCATGAGCTCGATGACATGGATGAGGACCAGGCAGCGATCGTCGCGGCCCATGTCTTTGAGCAGCTCTTTGACCATGACGTCTCCCAGCAGCACGGCGAATCCGCCGACCCCGATGCGGGGGTCTGGAGCGGGACGGTGGATTCCTTCAAGTTCACGATCGAGCGCGATGACCTTGGCGATCTGGTGTTGAACTTCAGCGGCGGAGACTGAAGGCCATGGCAAGGCACAGCCCGCGATGAATACCCCCGCTCCCGACTGGATGCCGGACGCCTCAAAAGGCACCTACCCGGGCTGGGTGCAGCGCAAGGCGGTGACGTTGGCGAAGCGGGATCAAAAACGCGCTGGCATCGGCAACGTGCAGCAGTACCGCCTGGCGATCCATGAAGCGGTGCTGGCCTCAGAGGGCCGCGACCACTGGACCGGGGAATGGCTCGCCTGGGAGCTGATCGGCACCTACGACAACCGAGACCCCGCCACGGGCAAAGGCGAAAGCAAAAAGCGCTACGCGATGCTCCCGACCATTGATCAGCGCTCCAACCAACCGGAACCCGAGTTCGTGATCTGCGCCTGGCGCACGAATGACGCCAAGCACGACATGACCGCAGAAGAGCTCTTGCAGTTCTGTTCTGCAGTGGTCCAACACAGCCCGAACTGGATGGGTTCAGGCGCACCCGAGTGAGGCGGAGCCCAAACCATCAAGGCGGCGCTCAGTGTTCATCCAAGAGATCCGCAGTGAGACCGGAAGTCATAGGCCCCTAAAAGCCTCATCCAATCCCTCGACGACTCGGCAGAAAAAGGGCAGATCCAAGGTCTCCACCGTGTCGCTCATCTGGTGGTAATTCGGGTTGCGCATGAAGGATGTGTCCGTGACCATCAGCGCCCGGTAGCCCTGGTCCCAAAACGGGCTGTGGTCGCTGAGCCGCACTTCAGGGATGTCCTTCCCTTTGCGCGGGACCGGCAGGACCTTGGTTTTGACATGACGCCCCATCGCACGGCTCAAGCCCGGAAGCATCAACCCCGCTGAGGTGTTCGCCACCAGGGCGATGTAATCGCCGCACTTGCCGTAGACCCCTTCCATCGCCGAGCGGGGGTAGGCCTGCTCCTCGCTGGTGAAGGCCAGCATCTCCAAGCTGACCATCAACTTCAGTGCTTGGCCTTGGGCCTTGAGCTCCCGCGCCAAGGCCTCACTGCCGACCATGCCCCACTCCTCCTGATCGAAGGCAACCATCCACACAGG
>JAAZUZ010000171.1 GCA_018623875.1 Synechococcus sp. HW_metabat.21 | reverse complement strand
GCCTCTGGCCCACCGCGGTCGCCCGCGCTGATGTCTGCGCGATCGTCATCGGCGAAGGCAGCAACGTCCAAGACGGGGCCATACTCCATGGCGACCCCGGTCAACCGGTCCTGATCGGGACAGACGTGACCATCGGCCATCGCGCCGTCGTCCATGGCGCCACCCTGGGCGACGGCTGCCTCATCGGCATCGGCGCGATCGTCCTCAACGGCGTCCACGTGGGCGAAGGAGCCCTGGTGGCCGCCGGAGCCGTCGTCACCAAGGACGTGCCGCCGCGGGCCCTGGTGATGGGCGCGCCGGCCCAGGTCAAGCGCGAGCTCACCGAAGAGCAGGCCGCCGAGCAGCGTGAGCACGCTCGCCGCTACCGCCAACTGGCCATGGCCCACGCGGGCCGCTCCAGCGACCTGGGCTTCCACTAGGAGGTCCAATTGCTGCGAATTCGATCAGCCCTTCAACGCATCAACGTGCGAGGGAGCGGATGTTCGTAAGATCTCCGCACATCTTTTGCCCCCAGTCATGGACGCACGGCTCCTGCTTGTTGTGACCCCGATCCTTCTGGCCGCCAGCTGGGCTGTCTTCAACATCGGCCGTGCCGCCGTGGGCCAACTGCAAATGATGCTCAAGCGCGCCAACGGCTGAGGCCAAACGGCCACCCACCGGCTCCTAGCCTGATCAATTCAGGCAGGGCCGGTTTTCGCGTGTCTCAATCCAGCTCCCAGTCCGTCTTGGTGATCGGGGCAGGCCTGGCCGGTACCGAGGCCGCCTGGCAGGTCGCCCGAGCCGGCATTCCGGTGCGCCTGGTGGAAATGAGGCCGGTGCGTCGCTCCCCGGCCAACCACAGCAGCGAATTCGCCGAGCTGGTCTGCAGCAATAGCTTTGGCGCCCTCAGCAGTGATCGGGCCGCCGGCTTGCTGCAGGAAGAACTGCGCCGCCTCGGCTCCCTGGTGATTGGGACCGCAGACCAGCATTCCGTTCCCGCCGGCGGCGCCTTGGCGGTGGACCGCGGCCGCTACAGCGCGGCGCTGACGGAAACCCTCGAGCAGCACCCCCTGGTGACGGTGGTGCGCGACGAACAACAGGCGCTGCCCGAACCCGACCAGATCACGGTGCTCGCCACCGGCCCCCTCACCAGCGAACCCCTCGCCGAGGACCTGCGCGCCTTCACCGGCCGGGGGGACTGCCACTTCTTTGATGCGGCCAGCCCGATCGTCGAAGGCGAGAGCGTCGACCTCTCCATCGCCTTCCGCGCCTCCCGTTACGACAAGGGGGACGCCGACTACATCAACTGTCCGATGGACAAAGAGCAGTTCCTCGCCTTCCGCGAGGCCCTGCTATCCGCCGAGCAGGCCGAGCTCAAGGACTTCGAAAAGGAGAACGCCACCTTCTTCGAGGGCTGCCTACCGATCGAGGAACTCGCCCGCCGCGGCGAGGACACCATGCGCTACGGCCCCCTCAAGCCCATCGGCCTCTGGGATCCCCGCTGGGGCGATGTCAACGACCGGGACGTGCGCCGCGCCAAGCGCGCCTACGCCGTGGTCCAACTGCGCCAGGAGGACAAGGACGGCCGCCTCTGGAACCTGGTGGGCTTCCAGACCAACCTCAAGTGGGGTGAGCAAAAGCGCGTGCTGCGGATGATCCCCGGCCTGGAGAACGCTGAATTCGTGCGCTTCGGGGTGATGCACCGCAACACCTTCCTGGAGGCGCCCCAGCTGCTCGATCCCACCCTGCAGTTCCGCACGCGGCCCACCCTGCTGGCCGCCGGGCAGATCACCGGCACCGAGGGCTACGCCGCGGCCGTCGCCGGCGGCTGGCTGGCCGGCACCAACGCCGCCCGCCTCGCCCAAGGCCTCGCGCCAATCAACCTGCCCCACACCACGATGTGCGGTGCCCTGACCCACTTCATCGCCGAGGCCCCCAGCGAGAAGTTCCAGCCGATGCCCCCCAACTTCGGCCTGCTGCCGGAGCTGCCCGAGCGCATCCGCGACAAGCGCCGCCGCTATGGCGCCTACCGGGACCGAGCCCTGGGCGACCTGGCCCCGTTCTGCGAGCAAAGCCTGGTCGCCGCCTAGGGTCCAGGCTGCTTCCGCCGCCCCCGCCGTGACCAAGCCCTCCTGGGACGTGATCGTGATCGGCTCGGGCATCGGCGGCCTGGTCACCGCCTCCCAGCTGGCCGCCAAGGGGGCCAAGACCCTGGTGCTGGAGCGCTACTTGATCCCGGGGGGATCGGGAGGCAGCTTCCGCCGCGAGGGCTACACGTTTGACGTGGGCGCCTCGATGATCTTTGGCTTCGGGGAGAAGGGCCACACGAACCTGCTGACCCGGGCCCTAGGCGACGTGGGCCAGCACTGCGAGACGGTGCCGGATCCCGTCCAACTCGAATACCACCTGCCCGGCGGGCTGAACGTGGCGGTCGATCGGGACTACGAGGCCTTCATCGCCCGCCTGAGCGGACTCTTCCCCCACGAAGCCAAAGGCATCCGCGCCTTCTATGACACCTGCTGGCAGGTGTTCAACTGCCTCGATGCGATGCCGCTGCTGTCGCTCGAGGACCCGGCCTACTTGGCGAAAGTCTTCTTCAAGGCGCCCCTGGCCTGCCTGGGGCTGGCCCGCTGGCTGCCCTTCAACGTTGGCGATGTGGCCCGCAAACACATCCAGGACGAGCAGCTGCTGAAGCTGATCGACATGGAGTGCTTCTGCTGGAGCGTGATGCCGGCGGACCTCACGCCGATGATCAATGCCGGGATGGTCTTCTCAGATCGCCATGCCGGCGGCATCAACTACCCCAAGGGAGGCGTTGGGGTGATCGCCGAGAAATTGGTGGCGGGCCTCGAGAGCCATGGCGGCGAGATCCGCTACAAGGCCCGCGTCACCGAGGTGCTGATCGAGAACGGCCAGGCCACCGGCGTAAAGCTCGCGGACGGCGAAACCATCCACGCCCGCCGCGTGGTCAGTAATGCGACCCGTTGGGACACCTTTGCGGGCCAGGGTTCGGTGCGCCAACCGCTCGTGGATGAAGCCCACACCCCCAAGGCCGAAACCACCTGGCGCCGCCGCTACAAGCCCTCCCCCTCCTTCCTCTCTTTGCACCTTGGGGTGGAGGCCTCGGTCATCCCCGAAGGCTTCCACTGCCACCACCTGCTGCTGGAGGACTGGGCCGCGATGGAGGACGAGCAGGGGGTGATTTTCGTTTCGATCCCGACCCTGCTGGATCCCTCCCTCGCCCCAGAGGGGCGCCACATCGTCCACACCTTCACCCCGAGCGACATCGCGGCCTGGACGTCCCTGAACCCCAGCGCCTACAAGGCCAAGAAAACCGCCGATGCTGCCCGCCTGGTACAGCGCCTCGAGGCGATCCTCCCGGGCCTGGGCGGTGCGATCCGCCATCAGGAGATCGGCACCCCCCGCACCCACCGCCGCTTCCTCGGACGCATGGGCGGCAGCTACGGCCCGATCCCGGCCCTGCGCCTGCCGGGCCTGCTGCCGATGCCCTTCAACCGCACGGGGCTGCAGAACCTCTACTGCGTCGGTGATTCCTGCTTCCCGGGTCAGGGCCTGAACGCGGTGGCCTTCAGCGGCTTCGCCTGCGCCCACCGCATCGGTGCGGACCTCGGCCTGAACCCCTGGGCCCTGCCGGACTAGGCCAAGAGCCGCCAGTCCTGGGGCCCCAGCTGGTCGCCATCGGGCAAGGCCAAGGCAGAGTCGCGGCTGCGGTTGAGCACGAGCCGCCGCAGCTCAGGGCCGCTGCCGCGGATCAGCACGAGGCCGTCCTCCCCGAGCGGCTCCAGCTCGAGCTCCGCCGAATGCAGGGCCGGGTGCGACCGCCGCAGCTGGGCGAGTAAGCCGATGAAGGCGCTGAGGTCCGCGGGCG
>JAAZUZ010000170.1 GCA_018623875.1 Synechococcus sp. HW_metabat.21 | reverse complement strand
TCTGTGGGGGATGCGGCAGCGGGCATGCAAAGCGGCAAGAATCGCCCGAGTTTGGGCCCGCAGCCGCCTCGATGAGCCAAGCCAACCGCTCGCTGCGGCGAATTGCCTTGATCGTTGCGGTGGCGACCGCCCTCAGCAAGTTGGCTGGCCTGGTCCGTCAGCAGGCCATTGCGGCTGCCTTCGGGGTTGGTGCGGCCTATGACGCCTACAACTACGCCTACGTGCTGCCGGGCTTTCTGCTGATCCTGCTCGGGGGGATCAACGGACCGTTCCACAGCGCCATGGTCAGTGCCTTGGCCCGCCGTCCCCGCGAGGAGGGTGCCCATGTGCTCGCTGCGATCAACACCTTGGTCGGAGCGGCCCTGATCGGCGTCACGCTGCTGCTGTTTATGGCTGCGGATCCCCTGATCGATCTGGTGGGGCCCGGGCTGGATGCCGAGCGTCATGCGATCGCAGTGCTGCAGCTGCGCTGGATGGCGCCGATGGCGCTCTTCGCCGGCTTGATTGGACTGGGCTTTGGAGCCCTCAATGCCGCCGATGAGTTTTGGCTGCCCTCGGTCAGCCCCCTGCTCTCCAGCGTGGCGGTCATCGCCGGTCTCGGCATTCTTTGGCTGCACCTGGGCTCGGACATTGCCCTGCCCCAGTTCGCCGTCTTGGGCGGTGCGGTTCTGGCCGGAACGACCCTGCTGGGGGCCGTTTTTCAGTGGCTGATTCAGCTGCCGGCGCTGGCCAAGCAGGGGCTGAACAAATTCCAGCTCGTCTGGGACTGGAAGCATCCCGGTGTCCAGGAGGTGCTTCAGGTGATGGGGCCGGCGACCCTCTCCTCTGGGATGCTCCAGATCAACGTCTTCACAGATCTCTTTTTTGCCTCGGGGATCGTTGGTGCTGCAGCCGGCTTGGGCTACGCAAACCTGCTGGTGCAGACCCCGCTGGGTTTGCTGTCCAATGCCTTGCTGGTGCCCCTGCTGCCGGTGTTCGCCCGCCTCACCGCTCCTGCGGACCGCCCTGAACTGATTGCCCGGATTCGCCAGGGCTTGATGCTCTCCAATGCCTCCATGCTTCCCCTGGGGGCACTGATGGTGGCTTTGGCGGGCCCGATCGTCGCCTTGGTCTACGAACGCGGTGCTTTCAATGCGGGTGCGGCGGCGCTGGTGGGTGGCTTGCTGATGGCCTACGGCGTGGGCATGCCTGCCTACTTGGGGCGAGACGTCCTGGTGCGGGTGTTTTACGCCTTGGGTGATGGCACGACCCCGTTCCGCTTCTCGATGGCAGGGATCGCGTTGAACGCGCTCTTCGATTGGGTCTTGGTGGGCGGCCCGACGCCCTGGGGGCTGCAGCTGCCCGCCTTGAACTTTGGAGCCCCAGGTTTGGTGTTGGCCACGGTGGGGGTGAATCTGATCACTTGCTTCGGACTGCTCCTCGCCCTGCAGCGCCGGGTCTCTGGGATGCCGTTAGCGGATTGGGCGCGGGACAGCGTGCTGTTGTTGGCGGCAGCCTTGGCCGCTGGTCTGAGCGCTTGGGCCGCGTCCGCCTGGATTGCCTGGCCCCAGGATTTGATTGGTCTGCTGCTGCAGTGCAGCTTCAGTGGCGGCGTGGGTCTGTTGGTTTATGGCCTGATTGCGGCGGCCGCCAAGGTGCCGGAGGCCCAAGACATCGGCAGGCAGCTACGGGCGCGTCTACCCGGGCGCGGTTAAAGCTCGACCACCCGCTCTTCGCGGACCTGGATCGGCAGCTCCAGGTGGCTTTTGCCCACCATCGCCGGGCCGTCCACGGAGTAGATCCGCGCTTCGATGCCGAAGTCCCGGAAGGCGGTCTCCATTTCCTGGATTAAGGCCTTTTCCACTTGGGCCTCCGGATCGACGACTTTGCCGATCAAGCGGCTCCCCAAGCGACCGATGCGTTGTCGCACCACCTCGCGAGCGTTGGTGACCTCGATGACCAGCACTGGGCCCTGGCAGGTGGGGGCAACCCTAACTGCGGTTGTCCAGGAGATCCTCCAGGTCTTGCAGTTGTCCCGCCGGGACCAGTCGAGCCAGGGGCAGCTTGCTGCTGCCACCGCCGATCGGAACCTGAACGGCCTCTAAGGATTGACGGGCACAGACCCCAGCCCCTTGCTCGAGCCGGGCGGCGCATTCAATGGCGAGGGCCTCAGCGAGGCCGGCATCGCCGAGATAGAGATGCCAGCCACCGATTTGGATGTAGAGGCGATCGGCGATCTCGAGTTGCAGGTCGCGGATCTCGCTAGGGGAGAGGGCCATGCCAACCGCCTTCAGAGCTGCGCTCAGGATGACGCCTTCGGGCGCTGAACGGCCACGCTGACCAGGTGGGCCGCCAGGAGGACCGCCCAGGTGATGGTGAGCCAGTTGAGATGGCTCCAGGGGTGACGCATTTCTTGGACAAACCAGAGCCCGCTGTTGAGGGCCGCAAACACCATCCCGTGCAGCACCAGATTCACGATCCGGTTGAAGTGCCGGTAGGTCGGGTCCTCAGGGTTGGCAGGGCCGTACCAACGGATCGGCATGTCTGATCGGCTCCTCGCTGGCTCCAGTTTGGTTGGTTGACGTGTGGGCCCTCGATGTGGGCAGAATGTCTTGGCAGGCCCAGGCGCTTGTAGCTCAGCGGATTAGAGCATCTGACTACGGATCAGAGGGTCGGGAGTTCGAATCTCTCCAGGCGCGCCTGTCAAAGAGTCGTCCTTCGGGGCGACTTTTTTATTGCTCGCATGTTGGGCGGCGCGCAGTGCTGCGGTTTCTTACGATTCGGGTCAACCTGAGCCCTGATTTGTCATGGCGGAGTCCACCGCAGCAGCCACCAATCGCCCCCTGGCTGCCAGCGATCCCGCCATCGCTGCCCTGATCGGCAAGGAGCTGCAGCGTCAGCAGACCCACCTGGAGCTGATCGCTTCGGAGAACTTCGCCTCCCAGGCCGTGATGGAGGCCCAAGGCTCCGTCTTGACCAATAAGTACGCCGAGGGCCTGCCCTCCAAGCGCTACTACGGCGGCTGTGAGCACGTCGATGCGATCGAGGAGCTGGCTATCGAGCGTGCCAAAGAGCTCTTCGGCGCCGCTTGGGCCAATGTCCAGCCCCACAGCGGCGCCCAGGCCAACTTTGCGGTGTTCCTGGCGCTGCTGAAGCCCGGCGACACGATCATGGGCATGGACCTGAGCCATGGCGGTCACCTGACCCACGGCTCGCCGGTCAACGTCAGCGGGAAGTGGTTCAACGTCGTTCAGTACGGCGTGGATGAAACCACCCAGCAGCTGAACTTCGAGGCGATCCGCAAGCTGGCCCTCGAGCACAAGCCCAAGCTGATTGTCTGCGGCTACTCGGCCTACCCCCGCACGATCGACTTCCAGGCCTTCCGCGCCATCGCTGATGAAGTGGGTGCTTTCCTGCTGGCCGATATGGCCCACATCGCCGGTCTGGTCGCCGCTGGTGTGCATCCCAATCCGGTTCCCCTATGTGACGTGGTCACCACAACCACCCACAAGACCCTGCGAGGCCCCCGCGGTGGCTTGATCCTCTGCCGCGATGCGGAGTTTGCCAAGCAGTTCGATAAGGCGGTGTTCCCTGGCAGCCAAGGTGGTCCTTTGGAGCACGTCATCGCGGCGAAGGCTGTGGCGTTTGGAGAAGCGCTGCAGCCCAGCTTCAAGGCCTACGCCAAGCAGGTGGTGGCTAACGCTCAGGCCCTGGCGGCGCGCATCAAAGAGCGCGGCATTGATGTGGTCAGTGCTGGCAGCGACAACCACATCGTGCTGCTGGACCTGCGCGGAATTGGCATGACCGGCAAGGTGGCTGATCTTTTGGTCAGTGATGTGCACATCACGGCCAACAAGAACACCGTGCCCTTCGACCCCCAGTCCCCCTTCGTGACC
>JAAZUZ010000169.1 GCA_018623875.1 Synechococcus sp. HW_metabat.21 | reverse complement strand
CGCTGAGCGGATATGGGCGGGCATGTCGTCGGGCCCCTCGTCGTCATGGCGATAACGGCGTAGGGAATCGGAGCCATCCAAGGCGCCATGGGCGACCTGAGGCACCACTGCCTCCATCCAGGCCGCGAGATCGCCCAGAACCCGTGGATCGGCATTCTCATTGATGGTCAAGCTGCAACTCGTGTGGAGCGCAATTAGGTGAAAGACGCCCTGACGCAGACCCGTTGAGCGAATCCAGCGGTTCAGCTCAGGGTCGATGCGCAAGAACCCCTTGCCGCGTGTCTGGAACTCGAATTGCTCAAGCGCCTGCTGCAAGCCCATCAACAGTCTTGTTGGTGCTCAGCGCAGTCAAGGCGATCAACGGCCTCGCACACAGACATAGCGCGTGATCGTCATCTGAGAGGGAAGCGTGAAGGCCTGGGCGATCTCCTGGCCTGCGCGCTCACAAGCCGCGAGGCTCGGCATCGGGAGCTGCTGGACCACCATCGATTCGGTCTCGGCCACATCACTGGCACGGGCCTTCTCAATCAAACTGACCTTCTCAGCGAATCCCCCTCGATCCGGCCCTTGCTCCAACTGGAGGGCTTCAAGATCGAGCTCTTCCGCAGGAGCGGTCGAGGAATAGAAGGTCACCAACCAAAAGGCAGCTCCCGCATGGGGTGCAGCTTGGACCGGTGCGAGTGACCAGAGGCCCATGGCGCCGATCATTACTCCAAGCCAGCGGTTGCGGGACATGCTCAAGGGCGGCGGCGGTCTTCACCACCGTGTGCCCCAGCCACCAGAGGAGACGAACTTGCCAGGATTCGCTTAAGCAAGGTCCCGCTCCATGGCCACGACGGCGTCCCTCACGCTCCTCTACGACGGCGGCTGTCCGCTCTGTCTGCGGGAAGTGAACTTCCTGCGCCAGCGGGATGAGCGGCTGCACCCCAGCTCAGCTCGGATCGCGTTTGTCGACATCAACGACGCCAGCTACAGGCCTGAGCAGCACCAAGGGATCAGCTACCGGGAGGCCATGGGCCGTATCCACGCCATTCAGGCGGACGGGACCGTTCTGCAGGATGTCGCGGTCTTCCGCGAGGCCTATCGACTGATCGGACTGGGCTGGTTGTACGCCCCGACGGCCTGGCCCGTCATCGGACCGTTGGCGAATTGGGCCTATGGCCTTTGGGCCCACTGGCGCTTGGCCTTGACCGGTCGGCCCAACCTGGATCAACTCTGCAACTGCCGCCTAGAAGCGACGGCGAATCAGCCGCGCTGAGACGCGGGCATCAAGGAGCAAGGTCAACAACCCCACCATCAGCGAGATCATCGCCACCACAAACAGCGGTACAACGATCGCCGTCAGATCGATGACCGCAATGGCGCTGATGAAGGTGACTGCGACCACCGCCGCCACCAGCACTCCGGTGGTGGTCACGGCCTCGCTGGCACGGGTCAGCAACGTCATGCGCCGTTTCAGCAACGCCAGATCCATGGCTTCGTCCTTGACGCTCTGCAGCCGCTGGGCCCGGTCCAGCACCCTGGCCAGCCGGTTGCTAATCACACCTAACAAACCAGCAATGGCCGTCAGCAGAAACACCGGGGCCACCGAAAGCTGAATGGCCCTGGCTAAGCCGAACATCGGTGAACCAGATGCGGGATCCATCGTCAGCAATGTCGGCCGTTCCACCTAAGCGGAGCGATTCAGAACTGCCAACCTGGACGCAAAGGGTTCGCCGTTCCATGACCCAGATCACGAGCAGCTACAGCGGCCAACTGCGCTGTGCGTCGGTCCATGGACCATCCGGCTCAGCATTGGAAACCGATGCGCCAACCGACAACCAAGGCAAAGGGGAGCGCTTCTCGCCCACCGACCTCGTGGCCACGGCTCTCAACACCTGCATCCTCACGATCATGGGGATCGTTGCCGAGCGGCACGACTGGGATCTCAAGGGGTGCACGGCCCGGGTGGAGAAAGTCATGACCCGCGAAGCGCCCCGCAAGATCGCCAAGCTCGAGGTGTGGATTGAACTGCCGGCCCACCTCGATGCGACGGCGCGGAAGGTCCTGCAAAAGGCCGGCGAAAACTGCCCCGTCAAAGTGAGTCTGGAAGGGGCTGTTCCGATGGAGCTCCACTGGAGCTGAGCACATGCCTAGGGTCTCGCGACCGTTCTCTCAAGCACCTTGAGCGCAGGACAGGCTTACGCACGGCTTCGCGATCACCTGCACACCACCCAACTGCTCGGGGGAATTCAGAGCACGCTCTACTTCGACCAAAACACCGCCATGCCCGCGGCATCGGCGGGCTGGCGCGGTGAGCAGTTGGCGCTCTTGGCGCTTCAGCTCCATGACAGGCAGACCTCAACGGAGTACGCCGATCTGCTGGCTGAGGCGGAAGCGGAAAGTGCGCGTTCCACCAGCCCGGAGCAGCAGCGCAATCTCCAGCTCCTGCGCCGGCAATGGGAGCGTCAATCCCGCCTGGACCCCGCCCTGGTCGGCCAACTCGCCCAGGCGCAAGCCCAGGGCTATGCCCTTTGGCAGGACGCCAAACAAGCCGACGCCTTTGAGCGTTTTGCGCCGGCCCTCAAGACCCTGATTGGACTGCGGCTGGAGCAGGCCCGCCAACTGGCCCCCGTGGAGCAGGACCCCTCTGGGCAAGCGCGCAGTCCCTGGGAAATCCTGGCCCAACCCTTTGAGCCCGACATCAGCAAAGCGCAGCTCTCCGGCTGGCTGCTGCCGCTGCGTCAGGAACTTCCTCCCCTGCTGGAGCAAGCCCGATCGATTCCGCAGGGCAGCCAAGAGGTCTGGGATCTCACCGAGCTCTCCCAGGAGACACTTTGCGCTCAACTGCTCCAGGAGTGGGGGTACAACGCCGAGCGCTGCCACCGTGCCCGCTCACCCCACCCGTTCTCGAGCACCCTCGGACCGGACGATTTCAGGATCACCACCCGTGTGGTGCCCGCTCAACCCTTTTCCGCGTTCTTGGCCACCGCCCATGAATGGGGCCACAGCCTCTACGAGCAGGGGCTGCCGCGCACCGGTGACCACTGGTTCCCCTGGCCCTTGGGTGAAGCCACCTCAATGGCCGTTCATGAAAGTCAGAGCCTTTTCTACGAGAACCGTTTAGCCCGCAGCGAAGCCCTCGCCCAACGCTGGCACCCCCGCTTCGCCGAAGCCCTTGGCAAAGACACCTGGGGAAGCCCGAAGGCCTTCTGGCGGGACCTCAATCCGATCGCCCCTGGCCTGACCCGCGTCGAAGCCGATGAAGTCAGCTACGGCTTGCACGTGCTGCTGCGCTACGAACTGGAGTTGGCCCTGCTCGAGGGGGGCCTACCGGTTGAGGAGCTCCCCAGTGCCTGGAACCAGGGCATGAAAGACCTCCTCGGCGTCCAGCCCAGGACGGACCGCGAGGGCTGCCTGCAGGACGTGCACTGGAGCGAGGGACTGTTTGGCTATTTCCCCTCCTATGCCCTCGGTCACCTCATCAGCGCCCAAATCAGCGAGACGATCGAAACCGAGCTGGGATCGATCGAAACACTGCTCGAGGCTGGCGAAGACGCGGCCCTCAGCCAATGGCTCAAGCAGCGGATTTATCCGCTCGGTCGCCGTGTCAACGCCATGGAGCTAGTGGAGCGTGTCAGCGGCCGCCCGCTGGAGCATCGCCCCTTCATTCACTACCTCCAAGGGAAGCTCGAGCGACTCGCGATGCACTAGGCACTGCGTGAAGAAACGGGACAAAGGTGTGCAAACCCTGACCGTTCCGCTCTGATGGGCCCGAGCGAGAAGAAAGAGATGGCCCATCAATTCCCCCGCAAGGTTGGTTTCGATCACAGATCCGGTGATCAGATCGAAAGCGTTAACGGCCAAGCCGCGAACCTTGAGGCAATCCCAGGCGG
>JAAZUZ010000168.1 GCA_018623875.1 Synechococcus sp. HW_metabat.21 | reverse complement strand
GGACGCCGAACCAACCCACATAGAGGCGGTTGTCGGTGCTGGTGACCCACTCGCAGAACTGGTTCCACGCAGAAGCGCCTTGGCGCTGCTGGATGGTGGTCGTCATGAGTACGGGAAAGAAAGGCTCAACGGACTAGCCGTCAGAGCGGTAGTTAGGGCGGCCCATGCGGGCTGCCCGAGTGAATGTAAAGGAAGTTTGCGCGCTTTGTAAAGCGACTTTGCGCAGCCTCCTCATCAAGGCGGGTAGCCAAGCCCCAAAACCGCTGCTAGGAGTCGCCTGTCACGCCCTCAGCGCCATGCGCCTTTCCCTGCTGCCGCTTGCTGCCGGTCTGTTGCTCGCGGGCTGCCAGGTGGGAGAACAGCGCAGCAACGGCGCGGACACCGATCGGCTCAATCGCCTCGAGCTGCGGGTTCAGCAGCTCGAGCAACGGCAGGCCTCCCCTGGCGGAGTGGACACCAGCGATCCCACCGGCAAAGCCCCGGCTGGACCGGTCAAGTCCCTGACTTTCCGGACCGACAGCGCCGATGACCGGCTGCGGATCTACTGGGCTGACGGCAGCACCAGCGACTTGCCCTGCACCAAGGAACAGGGCACTTGGGCCTGCGGCTAAGCCGCCATTAATGCCTCCAGGGCAGGCAACCAAGTCCCCTCGCTCGGCCAGCGCTCGCGGCGGCAAAGGCTGAAGGCAATGCCCTTCTCCCCATAGGCCGCCTCATTAATAAAGACAGGCCAACAGGCCTCAGCCGCAAACCCCATGGCCTCCGGATCGAAGCGCCACGCCTTGGGACAGGGCTGATCACCCGGCTGCCAAAAGAGGGGCTGCCCAAGCTGAAGCGGCTTCCAGTCCCGGCGCTCCAGGGCCGGATGGACGCAGGCGATGGCGTCTCCTGCGCCATCCCTGGGCAGATCAACGCTGCCGCAATGGCGGTAGACCTGCAGCCCAGCGGGGAGCCGCAGCGTCCCCGAAGCGGCCTCGGCCAACACCGCCAAGGTGGCCTCCAGGGCCAACTGGGTTTGCTGCTGGATCGGGGCGGTGAGCAGCCCCTGAGCCACAGGCCCCACTTCAATCACCAGACCACAGGGCCAGCGCTCCACCAAGAAGCCAGTCTGGGCAGCATCCGCTTCATGCAGGTAGATCGGCAGACCAAGACGCGCCTGAATCCCTGCGGCCAAGGCCAGGTCGGCAGGACGGCGTCCATAGACCACCAGTGAGTTCCCCATGCCACTCGTGGTGCTGTGCAGGTCGATGGCCACCGCACAGGGGTTGGGGCCCTGCGGCGAAAACTCCTCCAGCAACTCCCGAGCCCGCTCCAGCTCCAAGGGCTGGAGCGTGGAATTGGCCAGCAGATCCGGCGCGAAGCACCGGTTGAGATCGCGATCGATGTAGCGGCGATTCGCCTGATGGGCCGCGGGGTTGCCCAGCACCAAGGTCACGGGAAGCCCCGAGCGATTCAGGGCATCGGGCTCGCTTCGCCAACGCTCGAGCAGGGCCGGAGCATTGCGCTCGTTGCCATGGGTGCCTGCCACCACCAAAACCTGAGCCCGCCCCATCCCCTGTTCTCCAGCGCGCAGCTGCGCCAGCCTGGCAGAAGTGTTCTGAACGTCCATGGCCATCCCCCCTGCCGTGGTGGCGGCGGCCCGAACCGGCTGGCATTGGCAATGGCTGCAACTGATGGGCGGCCTCGGCCCGGCCGATCGCGACGGGAACTACAGGCGACCGCCCGGGGCGTTTGTGGCCAAACCCAAGCTGCCCCGCTCAGCAGGAACACCAGGCAGCCACGTGCTGATCGTTGGCCGCAGCTGCCCATGGGCCCACCGTGCCTGGCTCGTCTGGCAGCTCCGTCAGCTGCAGCAGAGCATTGATCTGCTGGTGGTCGAGCCCGATCCCAAGGCAGGGCGCTGGCGCTTCAACACCCCCTTTCGCGGCTGCCAGACCCTGCAAGAGCTCTACCGCGCCGCCGGCGCGGATCCCAACCAACGGGCCACCGTGCCGGTCCTGGTGGACAGCCGCACTGGTGAGGTCGTCGTGGGCGAAAGTGCCCGGCTGATGGAGCTGCTCAATGAGTGGCCAGCTCCCCCTGGCGTGCTGGACCTGGCGCCCGCGAACCAGGCCCAGGCCATCGGGGCGTGGCGTGAGCGCTTCCAGCACAACGTCAATGACGGGGTCTACCGCTGCGGATTTGCCCGCAACCAAAGCGCCTACGACCGCGCTGAAGCCGCCCTCTTTGAAACCCTGGCCGAAGCGGAGTCTGTGCTCTCGAGCCCGGACGCATCCCCCTGGCTGTGCGGCGCGGCTCCTTCCTTGGCGGATGTCCAGCTCTTCCCCACCTTGATTCGCCTGGAGTTGGTTTACGCCCCCCTCTTTGGGGTCAGCCGCCAGCCGCTCTGGCAATTCCCCGGGCTCTGGCGCTGGCGGCAACGGTTCTTCGCCCTCGCGGGGGTGGCTGAGACCTGCTGCGAGCAGGCCTGGCGCAAGGACTACTTCGGCGCCTTATTCCCGCTCAATCCCTCGGGGATCGTGCCCGCGGGGCCCGCCCTGAGCACACTGGTCCAAGGAGCCGCCTGAGCATGAGCGTCACCGCCGATCCGGTCTTTGAGGGGGTCTATGGCCCCTACAGCATTACGGCGACGGACCGCCGGGAAGTGCTCGGCTACCGCCTCGCCCTCTTCACGGCGGCATTGGCCCAAGCGGCGCTCTTGCTCCAGTGGCAACAGCTGGGGGGAACCTGGATCTGGCCCTGGCTCCTCCCGCTAGCCGCGGGGGTCGGTCTGGCCCTGCGCTGGATTCACATCTATCTGCGCCCGCTGCACCGCGCCTTACAACTGTTTTGGCTGCTGGGCTGCATCGGCTTTGGGGGCCTGCTGATCAGCGCCGGCCCCCAGGGCATGGCCACAGCGCTGACCAACAACGGCCGCTGGATCTGGGCGGTAGGCCCCTTCTTCGCGGCCCTCGCGGGCATCGGCTTCAAGGAATTCTTCTGCTTCCGTCGCCCTGAGGCGATTGGCGTCACGCTGCTCCTGCCCATCGCCCTGTTGGGGCGCCTGAGCGGCCTGCTGAGCACCGAGGTCACGGCCACCTTGCTGGCGATCGAAGCCGCCCTGCTCCTGGTGCTGACCCTGCGGAAATTCCCGATGGATGCCGCGGCCGATGTCGGCGATAAAAGCGTGTTTGCTTATCTGGAGGCGCAGCGGCACTCCCCCAACCTGTGAGCCTGATCAGCCTGGTGGATGTCCGCAAGGACTTCGGCATCCGCACCCTCTTCGACGGGCTGACCCTCCACATCGGTGAACGGGAACGACTGGGCCTGATCGGCCCCAACGGCGCCGGGAAGTCCACCCTGATGCGCGTCCTGGCAGGGATTGAGCCCACGGGCGGAGGTCACCGCCGGGTGCTGCCCCAAGCGCGCATCGTCCTGGTGAGCCAAGAGCCGGAGATGGATCCGGAGCGAACCGTGCTCGAGCAGGTCTTCGCCGACAGCGGCGAGAAGATGCAACTGCTGCGGCGCTACACCGAGGTCAGTGAAGCCCTCGCCAGCGCCCACGAACAGGGCGAGGACGATGGCGCCCTCCTGGCCGAGCTGGGTCAACTCAACGGACGGATGGACCAAAGCCAAGCCTGGGGCTTGGAGCAGCAAATCCGCGAAGTGCTGCAACGGCTCGGCATCGGCGACACCCAACGCCGGGTTGGCGATCTCTCCGGTGGCTACCGCAAACGCCTAGCGCTGGCCGCCGCCCTGGTGGCTGATCCGGACGTCCTCTTGCTGGACGAGCCCACAAACCACCTCGATGCCGACTGCATCCAGTGGCTCCAGGGCTATCTCCAGCGTTTCAGCGGCTCCCTGGTGCTAATCACCCACGACCGCTACGTCCTCGAT
>JAAZUZ010000035.1 GCA_018623875.1 Synechococcus sp. HW_metabat.21 | reverse complement strand
TTTGTTCGGGGCCTGATTGAGTCGAACACGACCAAGGTGTTGGCGTCGCCGACGCTGATCATTAACGAGAATTCCGAGCCGATCGCCTCCGGTGCGGCGGTTTCGGTCGGCGGCTCGGGGACTGCTGCGCTCAATACCGCGTCGATCGGTCGCCCCTACGCCAACGAATCCTTTGTGACCGTTGGGGCCCAGGAGATCGTCAGTTACACCGTCCAGGCCGGACAGAACGGAGCGCCAAACAGCTGTCAGCCCGAATTTGGAACCGCAGGCCTGACCTTCGGTGCGCGCGTGTCCCGCATCGACGACAACGGTTTCGTCACCTTCTCGATGTCACCGGAGATCTCAGCGGTGATCGCAACGGACCAGCTCATTGCAGGCTGTGGCACGGTGAACACCCTGACGACCCGTCGCCTTGATACCGGTGAGGTGCGGGTGCGCGATGGTCAGACTTTGATCCTGACGGGCGTGATTTCCGATTCCGACCAAGCGGTGGTGCGGAAGTGGCCTGTTCTTGGCGACATCCCGTTCGTGGGTCAGTTCTTCCGGAATTCCATCAACCAACGGGAGAAACGTGAGCTGGTGATCCTGGTTTCGCCGCGCATCATTCGTGACGACAACGGCGGCAACTTCGGCTATGGCTACCAAGCCGCGACGCCGGAAGCCCGTCAGTTGGTCTCGCCTGATTAGATCGAGCCCGGCAGAGCAGCTTTGGCGGCGATCGGCGCCACCATCTTGAAAGCGGCCATCAGCCCCCCCAGTAGGGCGCTGCCCATGCCGTTGCCGGACTTGGCTTTCTTGCTGGGTTTCAGCAGGGTGACGGCGGCCTTCTCCAGGGCTTGGGCCTGCTGTAGTGCCCCAAGCTCGCTGTAGAGCCGGCCGGCGTAGCGCAGGTCTTGCGCCGCCAGGCTGAACTGTCCCTGCTCGGCGCGGCTGACTCCTCGGGCCATCCAGCTGACGGCGGCGTTGGGGAGTCGTTCAATCGCGCGGCTGAAGAACTGCTCGGCCTCCGAAAAGCGTCCGGCTTCCGCGGCCTGCACGCCGGCGTTATGGAGCGCGGCGTAGCTGTGGACGGAGGCATTGACGCCGCGGGCGCCTTGCCAATGGCTGCCCTCGAGGGCGCCGGGATCGAGTTGTGCACCGGAGAGATCGCTGTTGCGCAGATCGGTGCCCTCCAATTGCGATCCCCGCAGATCGGCGCCCCGCAGGGAGGCGCCCGCCAGGCTGGTGAAGCGCAGGTTGCTCTCGCTCAGGTCAGCCCCATCGAGCCTCGCGCCGCTCAGGTTGGCCCGCTCCAGTTGGGCTCCCTTCAGGCGGGCATCGCGCAGATCGGCATGGACCAGATCGGCGTCCTGCAGCATGCAGCGCTCACAGGCCCGCTGATCCAGGGTGCGCATCACAGCCTGATCGTCGGCGGCCCAGGCGGCACCAGTCCCCAACAGGAGAACCAAGCTCGCGAGTGAGGGGCGCAGGCGAGCCATGGGCTGGTGCGGCCGAACTGGCGCCGTTCTAACGGTCTTCGCTCCCCCCGTCGATCAGGCTGGTGGGATGGAAGCCCACGGCGGCAACTTGGAGGCCACGGCTCGGCGCTTGGGGTGCCGGCCCGATCAGATCCTCGATGCCAGTGCCTCCCTGGCCCCCTTTGCCCTGCCGCGAGCGGCCCGCCGTGCCCTGCGTCAGGTGGACCTGCGGGCCTACCCCGACCGCAGCCATTGGCGCCTGCGCCAGCAGATCGCCCAGCTTCATCAGCTCGTTCCTGAGGCTGTGCTGCCTGGCAATGGCGCGGCTGAACTCTTCACTTGGGCGGCCCGTGATGCGGCGAGCAGCGGCGTCTCCCTTCTGCCCCAGCCCGGCTTCGCTGACTACGGGCGCAGTCTTCAGTGTTGGAGGGGACAGCAGCGTTCTTGGCCGCTTCCTCTGGAGTGGGCCGGCGCCTTCCCGCAGCCGTTTCCCGCAGCCTCTGCGGCTGAGGTGCTCTGGATCACCAATCCCCACAACCCCACCGGGCAGCTCTGGAGTCGGGAGTCCCTCGAGCCGCTCTTGGCGCGCCATCGCCTGGTCATCTGCGACGAGGCCTTCTTGCCGTTGGTGCCGAGCGGTGAGCGGCAGTCCCTGATTCCCCTGGTGGCTGAGCACCCGAACCTGGTGGTGATCCGCAGCCTGACCAAGCTGTACGGAATTGCTGGAGTCCGGTTGGGCTATGCCGTCGCCCAGCCGGAGCGGCTGCAACGCTGGGCCCAGTGGCGAGATCCTTGGCCGATCAATGCCTGGGCTGGGGCTCTGGCCGATGCCTTGCTTCGGGATCCGTGCGATTACGAGCGCTGGTGCGCCCGCGTGCAGCGCTGGGTCGCTGAGGAGGGTGGATGGTTGCAGCAGCGCCTGCGGGCTTTGCCGGGCATTCACCCCTACCCCTCAGCGGTGAATTACCTCCTGCTCCGCGCCGAGCAGGGCTCGTTGCAACCGCTGCGGGAGGCGTTGGAGCAACGTCATCGCATCCTGGTGCGTGATTGCCGTTCCTTTGCGGGGCTTGGGGAGTCCTGGTTGCGGATCGGCCTTCAGGACCGTGCCGGCAATCGGCGGTTGCTGCGGGCCCTAGGCACGGAGCTCCTGTAGGAGTTCCGCGATCAGCCCTTCCGCATCGCGGACCGCCAGGCGCTCCATCCCGCGCCGCAGCTGCAGCAGCGGATCAATCGCCGGGTCACACCCCCGCAGCCGCGGACCGAGCAGGCGCCAGATCGTTTGCGCCAGGGCAGGGTGTTCGGGGGGGTGCTGCCAGACGATCACCGCCGCACCGACGGCCGCGGCGGCACCGGCGTTGGCGTCTTGGTGTTTGTCCGCTGCCTGGGGGTAGGGGACCAGGATCGTTGGGCTCCCGCAGACCGCCAATTCGCTCAAGCTGCCGGCACCGGCCCGGCTGATCACCAGATCGGCGTGTTGCAGCAACCCGGCGACCTCATCGCTGAAGGGGCGCTCGGCGTAGAGGGGATGCTGGAGCGTCCCGCTGTCGGGGTCGTTGCTGCCGCTGAGGTGCACCACCCGGCAGCCCAACTCCAGCAACCGGGGCAGCAGCGGCCGCACCATCCGGTTGAGCCCCACCGCCCCTTGGCTGCCGCCCATCACCAGCAGCAGCGGGCCGGATCCCTGGGGCACCCAACCGGGGAGGGCTGCGGCTTGCAGAAACGCGCGCCGCACCGGGGTGCCCGTGACCCGCGGGTGGCACCCCTGCAGGCGCTCCGCCGCTTGCGGCAGTCCGACGGCGACTTGGTTGCAGAGCCGTCCAAACAGCCGCGTCACTTTTCCTGGGACGCCATTGGATTCATGCAGCACCACCGGCACCCCACACCAACGGGCCGCGAGGATTGCTGGTGCCGCGATGTAGCCGCCGGTGCTGAAGACCAGGCGGATTCGCTCTCGGCGCAGTAGACGACGGACCGCAACGGTGGCCCCCAGCAGCCGCAACAGGTTGTAGAGCTTGCGTAGACCCCGTCCCTGGAGGCCACCGGCTTCGACGGTGTGCAGGCGGATGCTGCTTGGCACCAGTTCGGTCTCCAGCCGATCGGGAACCCCCAACCACTGGACCTCCCAATCGGAGGGCAGCGCTTGGGCGACGGCGAGGGCTGGGAAGAGATGCCCGCCGGTGCCGCTGGCAGCGATCAACAGGCGTGACATGGGCATCACTGATGAGCGCGCCTAACTTAAGGGCACCTCCCCGGTCAGCTTCCGTGCAGTTGCGCTCCCTTCTGACTGCCGCCATTGCTCTGACCGGGTTGGCCCTGGGTTCGCCCCTGCGGGCAGCTCCGAGTCTTCAGGCGTTGCAGGACGCCCTCAACAACGGCTCCTCCTCGGAGATCACCGCCTTGATGGAGGCCGGTAATGGTCTTGATCCCGAGCTGGTCTTGCAGCGCCGCAATTTTTTGCGGGCCCAGTTCCCCGATGCCAGTTGGCAGGTCAGCCCCGGGATCTCCCTCAAGGACGGACGCGCCACCACCCTGGTCACCGTCGCGGGTAGCCGTCACCAGGGTCCCTACAAATTCCGCTTTGAAGCGACCCAGAAACTGGTGCTCGGCAGCAGCGGTAAGCGCTTCAACAGCCAGGACGTGATCGAATCCAATTCGATTCTGCGCAGCGGTGATCCCAACTTGAAGGTCAGCCTGCTGATCCCTGATGCCGTGTTGACCGGGCAGCGCTACGACCTCGACGTGATCTTTGACGACCCGCTCAACGGTGCTGTGGTGGCCGGTGCGATCAAGCCCGTCACCGTCAGTGAGTTGTTGAGCCTGCAGGCCCCCGACCTCCAGCTTGAGGCCCTCGGCGGCGGTGGTCTGTTCAAGACCGTGCAGGCGCCCTTCCAGCCCGGCAGTCAGACCTGGGCGGTGCTCTTGGTGCACCCCAAGGGGATCGTCGCGGCCTCCAAGCAGGTGCGGGTGGTGACGAAGCGCTCCGACCTCACCCTTTGAACCAGCGGGCCAGCGCCGAGACATCCAGTTCGCCGCAGCCTTGATCGATCAGGTCGTCCTCGATGGCGGCCACCTGTTCGCAGACCGGCAGCGCTAACTGGGCCTCGGCCGCGGCGTTGAGGGCGATACCGAGGTCCTTGCGGTGCAACGCCAACTTGAACCCCAACGGATAGGAGTCGTTGATCATCTGTTGGCTCCTGTTCTCCAGGGCCCAGGAGCCAGCGGCACCACCCTTTAGGGCTTCCACCAGGGGTTCAGGGGGCAGACCCAGGCGATCGGCGAGGGCCAAGGCTTCAGCGACGGCGGCGTAGCTCCCGGCCACCAGCACCTGATTAACGGCTTTGGCCTGTTGCCCCGCGCCAACGGGGCCGAAGTGGTGCAGGCTCCCGCCGATCACCTCCAGGACGGGCCGGGCCCGTGCGAGGGACGCCGCGTCAGCCCCGATCAAGACCCGCAGGGTTCCCGCCTTGGCCCCTTCGGTCCCACCGGTGACGGGGGCATCGACGTAGCTCACCCCTTGGCTCGCCAGCTCCTGGGCCAGCCGTTGGCTGGTGCTTGGGCTGATGGTGGAGCAGTCGATTACCAATGCCCCAGGCCGCAGGCCGGTTCGGGCGAGCGTCAACACCTCGTCGACGGCTTGGTCATCACTCAGGCAGAGCAGCAGCAGCGGTGAGGCTGCGGCCGCCTCAGCCACGGTCGCTGCGCGATGGGCCCCCGCTTCGGCCAGGGCTGCCATGGGTTCGGGACTGCGGTTGAAGACGGTGACTCGCCAGCCGGCCTGGAGCAGGTTGCGGGCCATGGGGGCCCCGAGTGCCCCCAGGCCAATGCAGCTCACGGCGCCTGCCTGATCACTGGCCATGGGCGGGTTTCGAGAGGGTGTTGAGTTCTTGGCGATCCAGGCTGCCATCGCCATTGCGGTCGATGACGTCGAAGTGTTTGCGCAGCCAGGGGTAGCCCTGGGCTTCCTGCCGATCGATCCGCCCATCGCCGTTTTGATCGGCTTTGCGCAGGACCCGTTCGGCGCGCGGCGGCGGTTGCTGGCGGCTGGGTTTGAGATCGGCGGGGGCCAGGTACCCCCGCCGCTGTTGGTCGAGGCGCTCGAAATGGCGCTCGAGGTAGGTCTGCCCTTGGACCTCTTGGCGATCGAGCTGTCGGTTGCCGTCCCGGTCCAGTTGCTCGAAGAGCTGCTGCAGGCGCCGTTCGTAGGCCTTGATTTCCTCCGGCGTCTGGGCCTGCATGGCCAGGGGGGAGGCCATCAGCAGGCCGGCGCCAGCGGCAAGCAGGAAACGGGAGCGGTGGCGCCTCATGGCATCAGGCTATGGAGTCCCCCTCCGGCGATCGGCCTGGACGACCTGCAAGGTGTGACCAGATCTGTCTAGCGCGATTTCTGCGGCTCGATCTCCATACAGTCGAAACGACGTTGCGCCTGCAGACCCATGGCCGTGCCTGCACGGAGCACTCTCCAACGCATCTGGGTCGTGGATGACGATCCGGAGCAGCGGCGTTTGGTCGGCACCTATCTGACCGACCAGGGCTACGACGTGCGCTGCCTGAGTAGTGGCGAACAACTGATGGCTCGGCTCGAGAGCCAACGACCCGATTTGGTTGTCCTCGATGTGATGCTCCCTGGGGAGGACGGATTGACGCTGTTGCGCCGGCTGCGGGACGGCGGCGATGACCTGCCGGTGGTGATGCTGACGGCCAAAGGCGATGGCATTGATCGGATCATTGGCCTGGAGCAGGGGGCCGATGACTATCTCGGTAAGCCGTTCCTGCCGCGGGAGCTGACGGCGCGGATTGAGGCGGTCCTGCGGCGCCGGGTGGCGCTGCCCGCCGGAACGCCCCTCGCGGAGGGCCAGCTGGTGGAGTTCGGTGAGAACCGGCTGGATTTGGCCAACCGTCGCCTGGAGCGCAATGCCCAACCGGTCGTGATCACCAGTGGTGAGTTCAGCCTGTTGGCGGCCTTTGTGCAGCACCCCCATCGCCCCCTGTCCCGTGAACGCCTGATCGAGCTAGCCCGCGGACCGGAATCGGAGACCGACAGCCGCAGCATGGATGTGCAGGTCTCCCGGGTCCGCAAGTTGGTAGAGCCCGATCCCACTCGGCCCCGCTACCTGCAGACGGTCTGGGGGTATGGCTACGTCTTTGTGCCCGATGGCCAAGCACGCACCCGCTAAGTACGTCCTGGCGGGGGCGGGCATCTCCGCCTTGGGGCTGGTGGTGTTGCAGTCCCTGCTGGCCCAGCGTCTGGAGCGTGCGCAGATTGCCCAGATGGGGCCGGAGGTGGCCTTCAACCTGCGGCTTGGGGAATTGGCGCTGGATCGCCTGCCCCCCCAGGCGCTGGCCCGGCTGAGTGGCTTGCCCTTGCGGGTGGGTCCCTTCCCCCCCGTGAGCCGCGATGGGCGCCTGCAACGTCAGGCGTTGCTGCTGCAGCAGGAGTTGTGCCAGCGGGTGCGGCCCTGTCCGCCGGTGCTGCCGGCCGACAGCGAGACGCCGGGGCTCTGGGTCGAGTTGCTGTCGCCCCTCGAGCCGATCTGGCTGTTCACCCCCGTGGGTCCCGCCCAGCGTTGGCCGCCCGATCCCCTCCTGCTGGGGCTCTCGCTGTTGACCGGCAGCATCTCTGCCTCCTTTCTGTTCCTCTGGCGAGAGGTGCAAACGCCCTTGCAGCAGCTGGAGCAGGCCCTGGGGGCGGTGGGGCGCTCGGGTTTGCAACCAGCCCTGCCCGAGCGGGGCGCGCGGGTGGTCCGCTCGTTGACGGGGCGTTTCAACGCCATGGTTGAGCGCCTGGCCAGCAATGACCGGGAGCGGGCAACGATGCTGGCGGGCATCGCCCATGACCTCAAGAGTCCTTTGACCCGCCTGCGCTTGCGGCTGGCGGACCAGCAGGAGGCGGAAGCGGACCTGGATGCGCTGGAGCGGATCACCAGTCAGTTCCTCCTGTTTGCCGGAGGGGGCGATGCGGAACCTGCGGTGCAGTTGCCCCTGAATCAGTGGTTGGCGGAGTTGACCGCTCCCCTGGAGGCGGAGCAGGTGCAGCTCGATCTCACTCCCTTGGAGGCGCGCGTGCAGCCGGTGGCCTTGGGCCGAGCGGTGGGCAACTTGATCGAGAACGCTCTCAGCCACGGCCAGGCTCCGCTGCGGTTGGTGCTGCGTCCGGCGCAGGCGGATGGCTTTCGCATTGAGGTCTGGGATCAAGGTCCCGGGATTCCGGCGGACCAGTGGCCTCAGGCCCTGATGCCCTTCCAACGCTTGGACCGGGCGCGGGGTGGCAGCGGCCACTGCGGCTTGGGTCTGGCGATTGCCGCCCGCGTCGCGGCGAGCCATGGCGGCGGCCTGAGCCGGCTGCAGAGCGAGCAGGGATTTGCGGTGGTGCTGACGGCCCACTCCCTCACTGCGGCTTAGTTCAGTCGGATTTGGTCACAGCTGGCGGCGGTCTTGGTCACAGCTGCGTGGTCGATCCCGCGCAGCCTGTGGGGGCCCATTGATGCACCGCGATGTCGTCTTCTGTTTTTTCGCCTGTGCGCCCCTTCCAGCCGCTGTCGCGCGCGCTGCAGTTGGGTCTGGTGCTTTGCCTGAGCACCAGCGTCCCCGTCTGGGCTGGGTCACGGCCGTCCATGGGGGAGAGGACGTCCGCCTTCGCTGAGCTGGAAGCAGAGGCCCTCTCCAAGCTCAGCCGTGAGCAGCGTCATCGCTATTTCGATGACCTGCGGGCGCTGCAGCGCCGCCGCTTTGATCAACGCCAAGCGGAGCTCTCTCGATTGGAGAACTGCCTGAATCGCACGGCCAAGGCGAAGGCATCGACCTGTTTTGAGCGGCGGCACCGCCACAACGGTGCCCGCTGGAGGCGCGAACTTCAGGCGTTGCGCCAGCGCTACAAGCTGCCGCTTCCGCCGAGCCATGACCAGCGCCCCTCCTGAGGGACAAAAAAAGGGGCCCCGTGGGGCCCCTCTCGCTCGATCGCGATTGGAAATCAGGCTTCGTCGAGGGCGGCCACGCCGGGGAGGACCTTGCCTTCGAGCAGCTCCAGGCTGGCGCCACCACCGGTGGAGATGTGGGACATCTTGTCGGCCAGGCCGGCCTTCTCAACGGCGGCCACGGAGTCACCACCGCCGATGATCGTGCAGCAGCCCTTGCCGCTCAGGTCGGCCAGGGTGGTGGCAATGGCGTTGGTGCCAGCGGCGAAGGCGTCGAACTCGAACACGCCCATGGGGCCGTTCCAGATGACGGTCTTGCAGTCAGCCAGGGCGTCCTGGAACACCTTCACGGAGTCGGGGCCGATGTCCAGACCCATCCAGCCGTCGGGGATGGCATCCACCTTGGCGATCTGGCTGTTGGCGTCAGGGGCGAAGTTGTCGGCCAGCACCACATCGGTGGGCAGCAGGAACTGAACGCCCTTGGCAGCGGCCTTGGCTTCCAGCTCCTTGGCCAGCTCGAGCTTGTCCTCTTCCACCAGGCTCTTGCCGACGGACAGACCGCGGGCCTTGTAGAAGGTGAAGATCATGCCGCCGCCGACAAGGATCTTGTCGCACTTGTCGAGCAGGGCCTCGAGCACGCCGATTTTGGAGCTCACCTTGGAGCCGCCGACGATGGCGGCCAGAGGACGCTTGGGCTCGTCGATGGCGCCTTGGAGGTACTGGAGCTCCTTCTCCATCAGGTAGCCGGCCACGCTGGGGCTCAGGTACTGGGTCACGCCTTCGGTGGAGGCGTGGGCACGGTGGGCGGCGCCGAAGGCGTCGTTCACGTACACATCAGCCAGGCTGGCCAGCTTCTTGGCGAAATCGCCTTCGTTCTTCTCTTCTTCAGCGAAGAAGCGGACGTTCTCGAGCAGCACGACGTCGCCGTCGGCCATCGCGGCCACCTTGGCTTCAGCGTCGGCACCGATGCAGCTGTCGGTCTTCACCACGCCCTTGCCCAGCAGTTCGCCCAGGCGTGCAGCGACGGGGGTGAGGCGCATGGACTCGTTCACCTGACCCTTGGGACGGCCGAAGTGGGCCGAGAGGATCACCTTGGCGCCCTTGCCGACCAGATCATTGATGGTGGGGAGGGCAGCGCGGATGCGGGTGTCATCGGTGATGGCGCCGGCATCGTTCAGGGGCACGTTGAAGTCGACCCGAACCAGCACGCGCTTGCTGCGCAGCTCGTCAGCGGAAAGGCTGGCCAGGGAGCGCTTCGCCATGGGTGAGACAAGAAGTAGAGGTCGGGCGAATTTAGCGGGGCAGTCAAGGGTCTCCTTGTTTGGTAGGCCTCTCGGGTGAGTGCTGGCTCTCTGGGCTGTGGGCGCTAGACAGAGGGAGCACCGGCCAATCGGCCATGTTCGAGATCGTTCTCTTCCCCATCGACCGCAGCCGGCAGGCGGCTGAAACCGCCTCCTTCGCCTTGAAGTTGGCCCAGCAGCACGACAGCCGTTTGGTGGTGCTTTCGGTGGTGGAGCCCGGTCAGGACGATCCCGCCGCCGTCGCGGCCTTGCTGGAGCAGGCCCGCGGTCGCTTTCAAGAGCAGGGGGTGAGCTGCGAGGTGCTGGAGCGCGAGGGCAAGCCGGCCTTCGTGATCTGCGATGTGGCCGATGAGATCAATGCCGACGTGATCGTGATGGGGACCCGCGGGCTGAGCCTCGAAGCGGAGGATGCCCCGAGTACGGCCTCCCGTGTGATTCAGTTGGCCCCTTGCCCCGTGATGGTGGTGCCGTGAGTGAGCTGCTGAGTAGCGCAGCACCGTCGATCCAGTGGTACCCAGGCCACATCGCGAAGGCGGAGCGTTCGCTCACCGACAACCTGGCCAAGGTGGATTTGGTGATCGAGGTGCGCGATGCCCGTATTCCCACCGCCACCGGCCATCCCCGGCTGCAGCGTTGGATTCAAGGCAAGCAGCACCTCTTGGTGTTGAACCGCCGGGACATGATCCCGACCCAGGCGCGGGAAGCCTGGGATGCCTGGTTTCGCAGCCAGGGTCAAACCCCCTGGTGGAGCGATGCCAAGGCCGGCACCGGCGTGAAGCAGCTCCAGCAGGCCGCGATTCGGGCGGGGGATTCCCTGAACGAGCGGCGCCGCAACCGGGGCATGCGTCCCCGGCCCGTGCGGGCCTTGATGCTCGGCTTTCCCAATGTGGGCAAGTCCGCCCTGATCAACCGTCTGGTCCGCCAGAAGGTCGTGGACAGTGCCCGCCGTGCCGGCGTGACCCGAAGCCTGCGTTGGGTGCGCCTGGGCCAAGACCTCGACCTGCTGGATGCCCCAGGGGTGCTTCCCCCGCGGCTCGATGACCAGCTCGCCGCCCTGCGGCTGGCGCTCTGCGACGACATCGGCCAGGCGGCCTATGACGGCGAGGCGGCGGCCATGGCCTTTGTGCACATGCTCTCCGCCCTGGAAGCCAAGGCGCAGTCCGGCGTGAAGCCCGGTCTGCTCGAAGGGCGCTACGGGATTCCCGTGGACCCGTTGCCGGGGGAGGGCGCGCCTCAACCGGATGTCCACGCTTGGTTAACGGGGGCGGCGGAGCGGCACACCAGCGGCGATACCGCTCGGATGGCCCAACGGTTCCTCGATGACTTCCGGCGGGGCATGCTCGGACCGATTGCCTTGGAGTTGCCGTGAGTGCGTTTGGGGAAGGTGAAGGTGAGCTGCTGACGCTCACCTACCCCAAGCCCCTGCCCATGCGCCTGGATCGGTGGCTGGTGGCCCAGCGCCCGGAGCAGAGCCGGGCCCGGATTCAGAAGTTCATCGACGCCGGCTATGTCCGCGTCAACGGGGTGACGGGACGGGCCAAAACCCCCCTGCGTCAGAACGACACGGTGGAGCTCTGGATGCCGCCGCCGGAGCCGCTCCCTTACCTGATTCCCCAGGACATTCCCTTGGATGTCCTGTATGAGGACGGCGATTTGATCGTGCTCAACAAGCCCGCTGGCCTCACGGTGCACCCGGCCCCGGGCAACAAGGACGGCACCTTGGTGAACGGTCTGCTGCACCACTGCCCCGATCTGCCCGGCATCGGTGGTGAGATGCGTCCGGGCATCGTGCATCGCCTCGACAAGGACACCACCGGCTGCATCGTCGTGGCCAAAAGCCAGGAGGCGTTGGTGAAGTTGCAGGTGCAGATCCAGAAGCGCATTGCCTCCCGGGAATACCTGGCAGTCGTCCATGGCGCACCGGCCGGAGACAACGGAACGATCGTGGGGGCGATCGGCCGCCATCCCGCCGATCGCAAGAAGTACGCGGTGGTCCACGACGGCTCAGGGCGCCATGCCTGCACCCACTGGACCCTGGTGGAGCGCTTGGGTGATTACGCCTTAATGCGCTTCAAGCTCGACACCGGTCGCACCCACCAGATCCGCGTCCACTGCGCCCACATCGGCCACCCGATCGTTGGCGACCCCGTCTACTCACGCTGCCGCAAGTTGCCCATGGCCCTACCGGGGCAGGCGCTGCATGCCTTCCAGCTCGGTCTGGATCACCCGATTCGCAAGGACCGAATGCTGTTTGAGGCGCCCCTGCCGGAGGTGATGGAGAAGCTGCTCAAGTTGCTGCGGCGGCGGGCAGGCGTGGACACGCCTCCACCAGCGTCCGAGTGATCGCGGCCTGGGGCTGGCTGAGCAGCTGATCGCCCGGACCCTCTTCGACGATCTGGCCACCATCGAGGACCACGACCCGCTGACAGAAGCCGCTCGCCACCGAGAGGTCGTGGGTGACAAAGATCAGCCCCAAGCCCAGCCGGTCCTGGAGGGAGCGCAGCAGTTGCAGCACCTCCGCTTGCACCTCGGCATCAAGCATGCTCACGCTCTCGTCGCAGAGCAGCACCTCCGGTTCGAGCACGAGGGCCCGCGCGATGGCGACCCGCTGCTGCTGACCGCCGGAGAGTTGGCGGGGCAGCCGAGCTTCGAAGGCCTCTGGCGGCTGCAGCCCCACCGCCTCGAGCCACTGGCGGGCCTGCTCCCGGGCGGCGCTTGGGCTGGCGAGCCCATGGATCAGGAGTGGATCGGCAATCGCTTCCCCAACCGTCATCGCGGGGTTTAAGCAGGCCAGGGGGTCCTGGAAGACCATCTGAATGCGGCGCCGGGCTTGGCGAAGGGCTTCGCCCCGCAGGCGCATCAGATCGACCCCCTTGAGCTTCACGCTGCCCCCTCGGACCGGGGTCAGGCCCATCAGGGCGCGGCAGAGGGTGCTTTTGCCGCATCCAGAGGCCCCCACGACGCCGATGGTTTCCCCGTGGCGTAGCTGGAGGCTGACCCCGTCGACGGCCCGGTACCAACGGGCCTGCCAGGGCAGCCCCGGCAGGGGATGCCAGCAGCGCAGTTCCCCGAGCTCCAGCAGAGGGGCGG
>JAAZUZ010000167.1 GCA_018623875.1 Synechococcus sp. HW_metabat.21 | reverse complement strand
GTGATCAGGGCCAGGACAGCCACCAACAGCAGGGGCCGATTGCCGATCTCCGCGCCTCCCAACTTCACGGCGAGCAGGTAGGCGCTCAGCAGAGCGCCAATCCCCATTGCGCTTAGCCCCCCAAAACCGAAGACGTACATCGGCCGGGTCAAGAAGCGCTTCATGAACCAGACGGTGAATAGATCCATCAGCACCCGGAAGGTGCGATCGATCCCGTACTTGCTCTGGCCGAACTGCCGGGCGTTGTGGTTCACCTTCACCTCCGCAATCCGGGCCCCCTCGATAAAGGCCAAGGCGGGCAGGAAGCGATGCAGCTCCCCATAGAGGTTCATGTCCTCCACCAACTCCCGGCGGTAGGCCTTCAGGGAACAGCCATAGTCATGGAGCCGCACCCCGGTCACCCGCGCGATCAGGGCATTGGCGACCTTGCTGGGGAGCAGCCGGCTGACGGCATGGTCCTGACGCTGGTGACGCCAACCGCTCACCAGGTCGTAACCCTCTTCGAGGCGCCCCAGCAGCATTGGGATGTCGGCCGGATCGTTCTGCAGATCCCCGTCCAAGGTGACGATCAAGCGCCCGCGGCTGGCGTCAAAACCAGCAGCCATGGCCGCGGTTTGGCCGTAGTTGCGCCGCAACAGAACCGCCACGAGCTCAGGGGCCCCGGCGGCCTGTTGCCGCAACACATCCGCGGTGCGATCCGAGGAGCCGTCATCCACCAGCACCAGCTCAAACGAGCGCCCCAGGGGACGCAGCGCCAGCAGCAGCTTCTCCACCAGCGGCGGCAGGCTCTCCTCCTCGTTGAAAAGAGGCACCACGATCGAGAGTTCTGGAACGCTGGCGCTGCTCAACGGGACCGCTCAAGTTCGCTGGAACCTAGAGGAAAGCCCCCCAATCCGTTCAACCGGGAAGGAACCAAGCCACCCCAAGCCCCAGGTAGGTGCCCAGCAGGTAGCCCAGCAAACCAATCGCCACCGAAGGCACCGCCAGCTCGGCTCGACCAATCGCCGTCGCCAAGGCCAAGGCCGTGCTGGGACCGCCAATGGAGGCCTGCGAGGCCACCAAAGTTTCAGCCAAGGGCCAGCGCAGCCAACGGCGGAAGAGCACAAGCAGCAACAGGGCCTGCACCAAGACCACCAAGGCCGCGTAGAGCAACACCGGAAGGCCCTCCCCCAGCAACCCCGCCACTGGGGAGCTCAGCCCCATCACCGTGAAAAAGGGCTGGATCAAGAGCAGGCCAAGGCCATAGCAACCGCGCCGGCTGGCGGGGGCTGGCAGCTGGGCCACCAGCAGCGCAACCGTGGTCAACACCAGGATCGAGGGCACAGACGGCAACACGGTGCTCAGGGCCTGGGCCAAGACCAGGACCGCCAAGCCCCAGAGGCCCGCCAGCCACCAGGAGCGCTCCGGCTGATCGCTGGGGGGACCGTCGACCCCAGCCGCGTCCACGGGGGGGTCGGCCCGCAGCCCCAGCCAGGTGCTGACGGCGAACCAGACCGCAAACACGACGTAATCCGCAGCGGTGGCCAGGGTCAGCAGGGTCTCCGGTGGATTCAAGGTCCGGGCCACCGAGACGAAGTTCAAACTGCCGCCGGTGAAGGTCGCGGTGTACATCCCCGCCAACACGCTCCGGTCATCCCCCAAGAGGGGATGCAGCAACCAGGCCCCAAGCAGCACCCCCAGCACCGTGCTCAAGGCCGCCATCAGAAAGGGACCCAGCAATTGCCTGGCCTGGGGCCACAGACGCCGCAGGTCCACCGCGAGCAACAGCAGGCCAATCGCCAGGGAGGTCAGTGGGCCGTTCACCCAGCCCGCCGCCTCGGCCTGAAGCTGCACGCCGCCGAGGTTGCTCACCAGCAACCCCAACAGCAGCACGACCATCGTCATCCCCAACTGACGTCCCCAGGGTGTGCGCCGGGACAGCAGCCAACCCAGGGCCGTCAGCAGGAGAACCAGCAGTAAGGACCACAGCATGGGAATCAAGGCAGGGTGGAACCGTCGTGGCAGCGCACCACCCGACCGGCGCCGCGCAACTCCTGGCGATAGTGAACGCTGACGGGATCGATCAGCTGACGATCGAGGCCATCCACGCCCAAACCATCACGGCCATGCTCCCGGCCCGAGCTGTGCAGATAGCGGCCCTGTCCGAGATACAGCCCGACATGGGTGCAGCGCTGGGGGCGTCCAAAAAAGATCAAATCCCCTGGGCGCAGCTGGCTGTAGCAACCCGGGGCGACCGCGACGGGCTGGCAGAAGCGCTCCTGTTGGTAGGCGTCCCGCGGAATCCACACACCAGCGGCGGCATAGGCGGCCTGGGTGAAACCCGAGCAGTCAAAATCCGGGCCGAGGCTGCCGCCCCAGAGGTAGTGATTGCTCTGCTGCCGTGCGGCGTCTGCGAAGAGCAAGACCGCTGGTAGACGTTCCGTGATGGCCGCTTCGCAGAGGAGCCGCGGTTGCACAGCCGCGATGCAGCGGGCATGGCCAAGCAGATCGCGCGGATCGATCCAACCCGGGTAGCCGTCCTCCAGCAGCCGCACCCGAACCCGCCCCCCCGTCGGAGCGGCGTCATCGAGCACCTGCAGGGCCCGGCCAGCCCAGGCCTGGGTGGCCAGCCCCGACCCCGACCAATGGCTGTAGAGGTTGAGCGGCGCATCGATGCGCCAACGACTGCCCGGATACAAGAGCTCCAAGGCAACGGGTGACCCCACGGACAACCTGCTTAACCTCGCCATGACCCCGAGTGGCTGCGATGGCGTTCTACTGCCCAAATGGGGAGATGGAGCAAGCACTGGCTGCAGTGCTCAGCAGCCTGGAGCAGGACGGACGGACGGGGCTGAGCGAGCAGCTCTCGATCACCTGGATTCGCTACGGACAGTCCCTGCGCCACGGCTCCGCCGCGGAAGGCCAAGGCACCCATTGGCGCGGGAACCAAGCCCGCTATCCCGCCAGCGTGGTGAAACTGCTCTATCTCCTGGCCGCCGAGGCCTGGTTGCAGCGGGAGCTCATCGAGGACAGCCCAGAGCTGCGCCGGGCCCTGGCCGACATGATCCGGGACTCCAGCAATGACGCCACCGGATTCGTGGTGGACCTCCTGACGGGAACCTGCAGTGGCCCGGACCTGCCGGCCGCTGCCCTGGGGAGCTGGAGCCAGCAACGCCAACTGATCAACCGCTGGTACGCGGAACGGGGCTGGCCCGAGTGGCCCGGCAATAACGCCTGCCAAAAGACCTGGGGCGATGGTCCCTATGGCCGGGAGCGCCAGTCCTATGGGCCCCAGCTGGAAAACCGCAACCGCCTCAGCAGCAACCTCACAGCCCGGGTCTTGCAGGCGGTGATGGGCCGGGAACTGCTCTCCCCAGCCGCCTGCGGCCGGATGCAAGAGCTGTTGGCCCGCAGCCTGGATCCAAGGGAGCGGGCTGCGGACCCTGAAAACCAAGTCGATGGCTTTCTCGGCGGCGGTCTACCCAAGGGCGCCCAGCTCTGGAGCAAGGCCGGCTGGATGAGCCAAGCCCGCCACGACGCCGCCTACATCGAGGTCGAGGGAAAGGCCCCCGCCCTGTTGGTGGTGCTCAGCGAGGGGCCCGAGCGCGCCCAAGACGAAGCGCTACTGCCGGAGCTCTGCCGGCGCTTGCTCGAGCTCTAAAAACTCAAAACCCCAGCCCGGGGTCGGACTGGGGCTTGGAACGGAGAGGGAGGGATTCGAACCCTCGACAGAAGTTGCCTCCTGTAACTCCTTAGCAGGGAGCCGCTTTCAACCACTCAGCCACCTCTCCAGCGGCCCGCAAAGACTATCAGGCGCTGGCACCGCGGCCAGCCCGTTGGGGCAGCCGCGGCAGGCGATGTTTGAAACCGCAGAGGATCTCCCAAGGAATCGTTCCGATCGGCTCACTCCAGGCCTGCGGATCGATCCGCTCCCC
>JAAZUZ010000166.1 GCA_018623875.1 Synechococcus sp. HW_metabat.21 | reverse complement strand
GCGCCGATCTCCGGCATAGCAGTCGTGAGTGATTCCAGACGAGAGTCTCGCCCGACGGGGTCATCCCTTGTGACAACGGCTACGTTTCGCCGGAGCAAAACCGGCGGAAAACAAGGCAGCAGATTTTGCAGATCCCTTGTCAGGTAGGGGATTTGAAGCATTGCACAGGGCAATCCTCCCGCTTAGGAAACCCAGCAAGCAACCGCAGCCGGCCATTCAGCCGAACTCACCAACGGCCCTGATGGAGATGGAATCCACGGGCCCTGCGACCACAAGGTGTTCCGGTGTTTCAGGCGATCGGGATTTCGACACACTCTTCCCCAGAAATCGCCGAACTCTCTACAAAGACGACGGTTACCCCTGGTTGCCTCCACGGCTCCGCTGTCACACCGCGTTCTGCGTCTCCTGAAGCAACGAACACAAGCTCATCAACGTCTTGCTGAAGCGAGCAACGAACAGCCGTTCTGACCTCCTAAGCCCGGACGTTCTCGATGGGATTCCTGGCAGCCGCGTCTCCTCAATGGAACACGAAATGGACGCCCTGACGATCGACAACCAGCAGTGGAGCGCTGCAGTCCCAACCGAGCTGGCCCGATGAAAGAGCAATCGCCGCGTCAACTGCAACTGCCCACGCCCGGTTGCTACGCAGATCCCGACCGCAGCGGCCTGACGGCGGATGACGTGTTCGACGGCATGGCCGAACACCTCTTTTACACACTGGGCAAGCTGGCTCCCACGGCCAGCCGCCACGACCTCTATCTGGCCCTGAGCCACGCGGTGCGCGACCGGCTAATGACCCGCTATCTGGCGGGCAATGAGGCCATGCGCGCCACCCCAACCCGTGTTGTCGCCTACCTGTCGGCGGAATTCCTGATCGGCCCCCAGCTGGGCAACAACCTCTTGATGCTCGGCATCCAGGAGGCCGCCGAAGAAGCCCTGCGGCGTTTTGGCATCGAGAGCCTCGACGAGATCCTCGAGGTGGAAGAGGAGCCCGGACTGGGCAATGGAGGCCTCGGGCGCCTGGCCGCTTGCTACATGGAGTCCCTCGCCAGCCTGGAGATCCCGGCGACCGGCTACGGCATTCGCTACGAATTCGGAATTTTCGACCAGCTGATCCGCGACGGCTGGCAGGTGGAGATCACCGACAAATGGCTCAAGGGCGGCTGGCCCTGGGAGATCCCCCACCCCGACCAGGCCTGCTTCGTGGGCTTTGGCGGACGGACGGAGAGCTACCGCGATGAGCGGGGCAATTACCGGGTGCGCTGGATCCCCGACGAACACGCCATCGGTGTGCCCCACGACGTCCCCGTCCTCGGCTACCGGGTCAACACCTGCGATCGCCTGCGTCTCTGGCGAGCCGACGCCAGCGAGAGCTTTGACTTCTACGCCTTCAACATCGGCGACTACTACGGCGCCGTCGAAGAGAAGGTGGGAAGCGAGACCCTCTCCAAGGTGCTCTATCCCAATGACGGCACCGATGAGGGCCGGCGGCTGCGGCTGAAGCAGCAGCACTTCTTCGTGAGCTGCTCCCTGCAGGACATGCTGCGCAGCCTCGATCAACGGGGCATCCCGGTCGAGGAGTTCCCCGACCACTGGGCCGTTCAGCTGAACGACACCCACCCGGCCATCGCCGTGGCTGAGTTGATGCGTCTGCTGATTGATGACAAGCACCTCACCTGGGAGCAGGCCTGGGAGATCACCTGCCGCTCGGTCGCTTACACGAACCACACCCTGCTGCCGGAGGCCCTGGAGAAATGGGGACTGCCGCTGTTCGGCTCCCTGCTGCCGCGGCACCTGGAGCTGATCTACGAAATCAACCGTCGCTTCCTGCAGAGCGTGCGCCTGCGCTACCCCGGCAATGAGGTGCTGCTGCGCAAGCTCTCAATCATTGATGAGGACGGCCAAAAGGCTGTTCGGATGGCGAACCTCGCCACGGTGGCCTCCCACCACGTCAACGGTGTGGCTGCGCTGCACAGCGAACTGGTGCGCACCAAGTTGTTCCCCGAGTTCGCGGAGCTCTGGCCGGAGAAATTCACCAACGTCACCAACGGCGTCACCCCCCGCCGCTGGGTAGCCCTCTCCAATCCCCCCCTACGCAAACTCCTGGCCGAGAGCATCGGCGAGGGTTGGGTCTCCGACCTCGATCAGCTCAAGCAGCTCGAGCAGTTCCAACACGACAGCAGCTTCCTGGAACGCTGGGAGCAGACCAAGCTCGCCAGCAAGCGCCAACTGGCGAACTACATCCACCGCCAAAGCGGACTGCTGGTGGACCCGTCCTCGATGTTTGACGTCCAGGTCAAACGCATCCACGAGTACAAGCGCCAGCACCTCAATGCCCTGCAGGTGATCGCCCAGTACCTGCGGATCAAAAACGGCCAGGCCAAGGACATGGCACCCCGCACTGTGATCTTCGGTGGCAAGGCGGCCCCGGGTTACTACATGGCCAAGCTGATCATCCGTTTCCTGAACGGGATTGCCGAGACGGTCAACGCCGACCCCGACATGGATGGCCGACTGCGGGTGGTCTTCCTGCCGGACTACAACGTGAAGCTGGGCGAACGGGTCTATCCGGCCTCCGACCTCTCCGAGCAGATCTCCACCGCCGGCCTGGAGGCCTCAGGCACCGGCAACATGAAGTTCGCCATGAATGGGGCCCTCACCATCGGCACCCTGGATGGCGCCAACGTCGAAATTCGCGATCAAGTCGGTCCGGAGAATTTCTTCCTCTTCGGCATGACCGAGACGGAAGTGGCCCAACTCCACAGCGAGGGCTACCGCCCGTGGGAGCACATCGCCAAGCTCCCCGAACTGCAGCAAGTCCTGAAGCTGGTGGAGCAGGGTCACTTCAGTGGCGGCGATGGTGATCTCTTCCGTCCTCTGCTGGAGAACCTCACGGGCCGCGATCCCTTCTGCGTTCTGGCCGACTTCAATGACTACCTGCGGATGCAGCAACAGGTGAGCCAGGCCTGGGCGGACCGCCATGCCTGGAACCGGATGTCCCTGCTCAACACGGCCCGTACTGGCTTTTTCTCCTCGGATCGCTCAATCAAGGAATACGCCGACCGGATTTGGAAGGCCGAGGCCTTCCCCGTCACCATCACCTGCAACTTGGACGAATAACTCCCCCCAGCTCACCGGGGGACGCATCTATCTGATCAGCGATCAGGTAGATCGGGGGTTTGGTGCAGCAGGCGGTTGAGGCGCAGGCGATCGGCATTCAGCGGATCGGGGGCCAGCTCACCGGCTATTTCACGGAACTTGTGCTCCACGGGCTCGGGAACGCGCACATCAAAGATGCGCTCCATCAGCGCTTCAATCGAGAAGAGATGAGCGTTGATGTTCTCGAGGTCGCTCACGGCCTGCTGCAGAGCATCCTGAGCCGAAGCTTCCTGAGGAGCCGCACCAGCGGCGGCGGCAGCCGGAGGCTGGGCGCCATTCTCTGGGGCAGATTTCTGGAGATCTTCGAGCACCCGTCCGGCCAAGGTCCGGAATGACTGCAGGGCCGCCCAGCTCAACTCCTGTTGCTGACGCAGGGTGGGATTCTCCCGAATGAGTCGGTCGTGTTCCCGGTAAAACCGCTGGCAGTCAGGGCATTGGCAGGGCTCTTCCGGCACCGCAGTCCCTTCGTGGGTCAAATCCCATCATGACACCAGGACCACTCAGAAATAAAGAGATTCTGAATCTGTTGGCTCAAGCGGCCAGGGAGTCGCCGGAGTCACTGGCGTCGTCGATGGCTCCCGGGATGGGGATCTCTATTGAGCTGACCACCTGAATGACGTCACGCAGACGCATCGAATCGGCGAACCAGGCCATGGCCTGATCGGTGTCACCTTCACGGACGGCTTCGTTGGCGCTGTCCTCATGGGCTTCGGCCAAGAGGGCCAGCCAGCAAAGGCAGCGGGCCTGAATCACCGAGAGGTCGAG
>JAAZUZ010000165.1 GCA_018623875.1 Synechococcus sp. HW_metabat.21 | reverse complement strand
CTTGAGGTCGACCCGTCACGGCTGACGGTTCTGTTGCCCCAGAGCCTGGATCGCCAGCCCCGGGAATCCCGCGATCAACTTGACCGGGTCCTGCATCTCGTGGAAAAACCCGAGAACGACGAGTTGCCGTTGCCGATGGCCAGCAGCCTGTGCAACCAGGAGATCATCCGCCGCTGCGACCAGCTGATTTGCTACGCCTTCCACGACAGTGAGACCCTGCTGACCAGCTGCCGGACCGCGGAGGACATGGGCAAGGTGGTCAGCCTGATGTTCTTTGATTGAACCTGCTCGTCAGTTGGCTGTGGCGATGACGCTCTGCAGTCCCTCCCAATAGAGGAGACCGGCGCAGGTCATTGCACCAGCCCAGCAAAGGGAGCGAACCGGCGGGAGGTTGGCGACATAGGCCGCGATGTAGCCCAGCCGCAGGGCCGGATAGATCCAGGCCGCGGCGATCGCCACCGGTGAGCTAACCCCTGCAATCAGGCAGATCAGGGCTGCTGGGGCATAGAGGGTGAAGGCCTCGAAGCTATTGAGGTGCGCCCAGTTGGCCCGCTTGCCCCAGTCCGGCAGCCGCTCGGCCATGGCCCGGGGGGCGGCGAGGTCGCTCAGCTGGAAGTCCGCCTTGGAGCGGGCGGCGCCGAGGGGGACCAGGCTGGAAACCACGACACCGGCGCTGAGGAAGAGCGACCAGGCAAAGGCGGGATGCATCGGAGCCAGAGGGCTTGGGTTGCCTCCTTTTCTAGGCTGGTCGCGGTTCACCCCGCGCGACCGCATGGCCTCCAGCTATTCCTTCGACGTCGTCTCCGATTTCGATTGGCAGGAATTGGTGAACACCCTCGATCAAGTGCGCCGCGACGTTTCGACCCGCTACGACCTCAAGGATTCCGGCACCGAGGTGGACCTGGAAGAGACCAGCTTCACCATCACGACCGCCAGCGATATGACCCTCCAGGCGGTGGAGGACGTGCTGCGTCAGAAGGCGACCAAGCGCAATCTCTCGCTGAAGATCTTTGATTTCCAAACGCCGGAGCCCGTGGGCGGCAACAAGGTCAAGCAGGTGGTGAAATTGCGCAAAGGTCTCACTCAGGACCTGGCGAAAAAGCTCAGTAAAACCATCCGCGACGAGCTCAAAAAAGTCACCGTGGCGATCCAAGGGGATGCGCTGCGGGTGACCGGCAAAAGCAAGGATGATCTTCAGGCGGTGATTCAGCTGCTCAAAGATCAGGACGTGGAAGTGCCTCTGCAGTTCCAGAACTACCGCTAACTGTTGTCCGTCAGTCCATGGGCCGCTCTGGCTGGCGTTTTTGGATTGACCGAGGTGGCACCTTTACCGATGTCGTTGCCTGTTCTCCTGAAGGGGAGCTGACGGTCATCAAGGTGCTCTCGGAGCAACCCGACAGGCCGGGCGATCCGGCTGTCCGGGTGATTCGTGAGTGTCTGGGACTGTCCGACTCAAAGCCCATTCCCGCCGGCCTGGTGGCGGAAGTGCGCCTGGGCACTACGGTGGCCACCAATGCCTTCTTGGAGCGGGATGGCGCCCCCACCCTGTTGCTGATCAACCAAGGCTTCGCCGATCTGCTCGCGATTGGTGATCAGCACCGCCCCGACTTGTTTGCGCTCGCCATCCGCAGGCCTCAGCCGCTGCAGGGGCGCGTCATCGAGGTCCAAGGCCGTCTGGCGGCCGACGGTGCTGAACTTCAACCTCTCGTCCTTGATGAGTCCCTTGAGGCCGCCGTCTCCGCGGCAAGGGCCGATGGCTACAGCAGTGTTGCCGTTGCCCTGCTGCACAGCGCCACCAATGGGAGCCATGAGCAGCAACTCGGCTCCTGGTTGGAGTCGTTTGGCTTTGAGCAGGTGGCGCTCTCCCACCAGGTGAGTCCCTTGCCCCGTTTGGTGCCCCGCGGCCAAACGACGGTGCTCGAGGCCTCCGTGGGCCCAATCCTGCAGGGGTATCTCCATCAGGTGCAGCAGGCCCTCGGCCCCGCGGTGCCGCTGCGGGTGATGCAGTCCAGTGGGGTCCTGGCCGCCCCGTCAGCCCTGCGCGCCAAGGACACGATTCTCTCGGGACCTGCCGGTGGCTTGGTCGGTGCTGTGCGCACGGCGGCCCAGGCCGGCTTTGGCCGCATCGTCGGTTTTGACATGGGCGGGACGTCGACGGACGTCTGTTATTGCGATGGGCCTTGGCCGCGCCTGGAGCAGGTGGAGCTCGAGGGGCTGCCGATTCAGGCGCCGATGCTGGCGATTCACACCGTGGCTGCCGGTGGTGGATCCCGCTTGCAGTTCGATGGCGTTCGCCTGCGGGTGGGCCCCGAGTCGGCGGGGGCGGACCCGGGCCCGGCTTGCTATCGCCGCGGTGGGCCCCTGACCGTGACCGACGCCAACCTGTTGTTGGGACGCCTGCAGGCCAATCAGTTCCCCGCGGTCTTTGGTCCAAGGGGTGATCAACCCCTTGATGCTGCGGCCGTTCGCGAGCAGTTCGAGGCCCTCGGCAAGGGCCTGGGCTGCTCCGCGGAAGCGGCTGCCGAGGGGGCCTTGGAGCTTGCCCTCGAGCGGATGGCGGAGGCGATTCGCCGCATCTCGATCCAACAGGGCCATGACGTGCGTGAGGCGGTGCTCTGCTGCTTCGGTGGGGCCGGTGGTCAACACGCCTGTGCGTTGGCGGAACGGTTGGGGATGCAGCAGGTGCTGCTGCATCCCTTTGCGGGGGTGCTTTCGGCCTATGGAATGGGCTTGGCCGATGAGGGGCAGGTGCTTGAGCACGCCTGCGGTCGCCCGCTGACGGCCAGCAGCTTGGCGGAGCTCGAGGCGATCACCGCTGAACGGTTGACTGCCGTGCCGGCTGGGGCCCAGATGGAGCGGACCCTGCAGCTGCGCTTGCCGGGCCGGGATCAGTGCCTGCCGCTGCTGTGGCCCAGCCCTTGCCCCGGTGTCCAGGAGCTGCGGCAGCAGTTCATCGCCCAGTTCCAGCAGCGCTATGGCTACCTCCCCAGCGGCGATCCGCTGGAGATCGTCGTGGATCGCCTGAGTTTGGAGTTCAGCTGGCCCGGTGCCAGCGCTCGGCCCCGGCCGATGGTCGTCGCCGAAGACGTTGCCGAGCCGGGCGAGGTGCCCCTCTATCTCGATGGCGCCTGGCGGACCGCTGCCCTCTGGCAGCGCAACGCAATTGCAGCTGGTCAGGTGCTGCAGGGGCCGGCCTTGATCTGTGAGACCACGGGAACCAACCTGCTGCCTGCCGGTTGGAGTGCCCGTTGCTTACCGGGCGGTGAACTGCTCCTGACCTTCGAGCAAGCCGGTCGTCTCAGCAGCAGCGCCGAGCGGGCCAGCGAACCCGACCCCGTCAATTTGGAGCTGTTTGGCCATCGCTTCATGGCGATCGCTGAGCAGATGGGGACGCGGCTGCAGCAGACCAGCGTCTCGGTGAACATCAAGGAGCGCCTTGATTTCTCCTGCGCCCTGTTCGATGGCCGCGGGCGCCTGGTGGCCAATGCCCCGCACATCCCCGTGCACCTGGGCTCGATGGGTGAGAGCGTTTTGGCCCTGATGCGGGCGGTGGAGAACGGCGAGCTGGACCCGTTGCAGCCCGGTGATGCGCTGGTTTCGAACAACCCCTTCAACGGCGGCACCCACCTGCCTGACCTCACGGTGATCTCGCCGCTGTTTTCACCTACAGGCGGGGACCAGCCCGTGGCCTTCGTGGCCTCGCGTGGTCACCACGCCGATGTGGGAGGCATCACGCCGGGATCCATGCCATCCAGTAGCCGCTCCATCGCTGAGGAAGGACTGCTCTTCGACAACGTGCCGCTGGTGCGGGGTGGCCATGTATTGGAGGAGGCCTGGCGGGAGCGGCTGGCGCAGGGCCCGTGGCCGGCCCGCAATCCAGATCAGCTTTTGGCGGATCTGCAAGCCCAGCTGGCCGCCAACGATCTCGGGGTCCAGCGT
>JAAZUZ010000164.1 GCA_018623875.1 Synechococcus sp. HW_metabat.21 | reverse complement strand
CGCACCCGCGCCTTCTTCAAGGGCGACGTCCAGGACGGTCTCGATCGCGTGATGGTCGACACCCTCGAGCGCTACCCCCAACCGCTGCAGCCCTATCTCGACATGATCGAGGGGATGCGGATGGATTTGACCACCACCCGCTACGCCAGCTTCGACGACCTCAAGCTCTACTGCTACCGCGTTGCGGGAACGGTGGGGTTGATGACGCAGGAGGTGATGGGGGTCGACCCGGCCTACACCTCGGCTCCCTGGAGTGATCCGCCGGACACCAGTGATGCGGCGGTCGCCCTGGGCATCGCGAACCAGCTCACCAACATCCTTCGTGATGTGGGTGAAGACCGGGGTCGTGGCCGGATCTACCTGCCCCAAGAGGATCTGAAGCGCTTTGGCTACAGCGAGGAGGAGTTGCTCGCTGGAACCCTCAACGACAGTTGGCGTGAACTGATGCGATTCCAGGTGAACCGCGCCCGTGAGTGGTTCGCGCGCTCAGAAGCCGGTGTTCGCTGGTTGGCCCCCGACGCCCGCTGGCCGGTTTGGGCCTCGTTGCGCCTCTATCGCGGCATTTTGGATGTGATCGAAGAACTCGATTACGACGTCTTTAACCACCGTGCCTTTGTGCCAAAAACCGGCAAGTTTCTCGATCTGCCGCGTTCCTTCGTGATCGCTCAGGCCCGCTGAGGGCTCTCCCAGCCCAGCAGCAGCCAACGCTCCAGGATTGGATTGACCTGTTCGGGAGCCTCGTCATGGGGGCAGTGCCCGAGGCCCGGTAGGACCTCAAGCTCCTGCACGCAAGGGAACGTTTGCTGCCAGCGCCGGGCTTCCTCGAGGGGTTCCCACGGATCCGCCTCACCCCAGAGCATCCGCACGGGGACGGTGAGTTTCTCCAGCAGCTGCGGTGCGAGCCAGTCATCAAAGAGATTGACGAAGCCCCGGAAACTCTCCGTTGCTCCGGGCTCCTGGCTGGGTTTCAACAGCAGTTGGACCAGCGCGTCATCGACGTTGCCGCCGCTGGGATAGGCCTGCTTCAGCACCGCGCGCACGGCACCTGCGCGCGCGAAGAAGCGGAAGAGGTTGCTCACGATCCAGCGCTGCCGCACCAGGGCCATCACCAAGGGCCGCGAGAGTTGCGCTCCGAAGGGCTGCTCCGGTAAGCGCTTGAGGTCGAGTTCCCGCTCGGCGCAGTCGATCAGCACCACCTGGGCTGGCGGCTGACCAGCCTCCGAGAGCATGCGGGCGGCATTCAGGGAAACGACCCCACCGATGGAGTTGCCGATCAGTTGCAGTGTTACCGGTCCAGCGGCACCGATGACCTCGCGAGAGAAGTCCACCAGTTGGCTGGCCCAGAGGTCAAAGCCGTAGCGCACGCTGCCCGCGGTCTCCGGTTCATTGGCCAGGCGGGAGAGGGGTTTGCTGCTGCCACCAAAGCCCAGGAGATCAATCGCATAGACCCACTGGTCTTTGGCGAGGGCCTGGAGGTTGTGCCGCCAATGGCCCTTGGAGGCGCCGAACCCATGCACACAAAGAACGGCTCGACCGCATGCGGTTGAGCCGTTCTGGGGAGGGATTTGGGTGTAGCTGATCTGATGGCCTTTCCAGCTCCAGATCAGCTCATCCATTGCAATCAGACCGCAGCCTTCTGGTTGTCGAGCAGACCCTTGAGCTTGGCCAGTTCGCCAGCCCAGCGGGGGTCGGGTGCACCTTCTTCCACGGCGTCGCGGTGGACGACCTTGTTGACGGCCTTGCGGGCCACGGCGGGGCCGGTGCTGCCACCGGGGCCGCGGCGGTCGTTGCCACCACGACGGTCATCGCGGCGCTCGGAACGCTCGATGCGCAGGTTGTTGCCAGCGAACTCACGGCCGTTGAGCTGCTCGATCACCGCGTCGGCGACCTTCTCATCGTTGATGTTGGCGAAGCCGAAGCCACGGCCAGCGCCGGTCTCACGGTCCTGGACGGCCTTGAAGCGGATGCCCTCGCCCACGCTGGCGAACAGAGCCTCGAGCTCCTTGGTGTCGAAGCTTTGGGGCAGGTTGCCGACGTAAAGACGAACGCTCATGGGATGAGAGGGAAGGAACGGAAACGTGTGGGTTCTGGCTGGTCGGGGTTAATCACGTAGCGGCAGCACCGAACCCGACAGCGGAGTTCAATCGGCGACCTACGGCGTAATGCTGTGCCCTAACTGGCTGGATTCAGGTCGTTGATAACGCCTTTCATAGTGAAGTTAATCACGGCGGGGTCCCCTCTTCTTGGCGTTTCAGCCAACGGCGGGCCGCTTCCAGGGCCTCCCCGGTGTCATGGAGTCGGCCAAAGGCCTGCTCGAGCATCAGGAATTGCAGCAGTGATCCCAGCTGGGGAGAGGCTTTGAGCCCTAACTCTCGCTGCAGCTGATCCCCATTGACCGGTGCTTGTGGATGGAAGAGTCGGTCCGCCGGGTTTCGCCAACGCTCCAGCCAACGCTGGACGGCATCCGAGTCCCAATGCAGCAGCACGGCTGGCAGATCGCCGCTGAGTTCCCGGTGCAGTTTCAGGCGTTCCGGTTCCGCCAGACCCTCGGCGCGGGTCTCCGGAGCATCGGGCCCCAGCCGCTGCTGCCACTGCCGCAGGCGCTGAACCCGTTGCTGCAGTTTGCGGCTGCTCTTCAGTTGCTGCAGGCCTGCTCCATCGAGGATTGCGGCCATCCGTGCCAAGGGAAGGGCTTCTTGCCACTCCTCGGCGCTGAACCCCAGGGCCTTCGCCCTTTGCCGGCTGAGGGGCTCGAGCGCCGCCGAGGCCGGACCGTTTTGTTGCCACGGGGCGAGGAGCCCCCAGTCCAGGCAGCGCTGCAGACCCCGATGGCCTTCAGGGCTTTGGCAGAGCTTCTCCAGTTCCGCCAGGATCCGCTCGCCGGCAACGCCCGTCAGCTGCTGGCGGTGCTGCTGAATCCACTCTGCGGTTTGCTTCTCCAGCTGAAAGCCGAGTTCGCTGGCAAGACGGAGGCCCCGCAGTAGGCGCAGGGGATCGTCCAGCAGGTTGGCTTCAGCGATGGCCACCATCTGACCGCTTGCCAGATGCCCAAGCCCTCCATGGGGATCCACCAGGCGGTTCCGCTCGGCAAGCGGCAGGGCCATGGCGTTGATGCTGTAGTCCCGCCGCTGCAGGTCCGCCTCCAGGCTGGACCCCTCGCGGCGGGCCAGATCCACGCTCCAGCCGCGGATGACCAGCCGGGCGATGTCCCGCTCCGCGTCCAGCACCACCGGACTGCCGCCGTAGCGCTTGCTCAGCGCCTTGCAGAGCCCGATGGCCCCTTCGGCCACCACCAGGTCAAGATCCGGGGCTGGCCCCAATCGGTTCAGCAGGGCATCGCGAACGGCCCCACCCACCAGGGCGGCATCGCCCGGGAAGGCGGAGAGGGGCAGCGGCCAGTCCTCAGCCCGCAACGCCCCCCAGGCGGCTGTCGCTGCAGAACCGCCAGAGCCGGGCACAATGTGGCCATCTGCGCTGACGCTGGAGATGTGCATCTGCGTGGACTGCCGCTGGGTCGACCAGTGCCAGGCCTACCACGCAGTCGAGCGTCAGCACGGGGTCAAGCACCTCTGCGCGGACCCGCCGTTCGCCCCCAGTGAACCCAAGATCCACGTGCAGGTGAGGGACCTGGGTGCGAGCGCTGTTGGCGTCGAGTGGGATGTGCGCGCCTGCGGCAGTTTTGAGCTCGAGCGCGGCCGCTGGCAGCGGCTTTGTCCTGGGGAGTTGCTGCCCACATGAGCGCACCGTCCCTGTTGCTGGCCCTCCACAGCTCGAGTGAAAGCCTCGGGGTGGGCCTCTGTGATGTGCAGGCGCCCGAGGCCAAGCCCCAGTGCGTCAGCTTCCCCTTGGGCCGTCAGCTCTCCAATGAGTTGCTGCCCTGCGTCGAGCAGCTGCTGCCCGCGCAGCGCTGGCCAGAGCTGGCGCGAATTGTGGTCGCGACCGGACCTGGTGGTTTCACCGGAACCCGACTCACCGTGGTTCTGGCACGTACCCTGGCCCAGCAGCTTCAGATCCCTCTGCATGGTTTCG
>JAAZUZ010000034.1 GCA_018623875.1 Synechococcus sp. HW_metabat.21 | reverse complement strand
TGTTGGGGCGGGAGCGGCACTGTCGGCCATCGCGAGGGCGTGGGGATGTCTCTCCAGACTTGCGCACCGTCGCCCCCCGCTTGAACGACGCCTTGATCTGTAGCTCCTCGCGCCATTCAGCGCGGTTGCGCTCCATCAGCTGCTCCCCTCTCCTTCAGACCGCACCCCGCTGCTCGCTGCGGATCTGGGCCTTGGCCTGCTGCCAGAGGCTCTCCAGTTCGCGGATGCTGCGTCCTTGCAGGTCGCCGCCTAGGGCGGACTCGACCCGGGAGAAGCGATCGAGGAAGCGGCGGTTGGTGCCGGCCAGGCCTTCCTCTGGGTCGATGCCGCACCAGCGGGCCACGTTCACGAGGGTGAAGAGAACATCGCCGAGTTCCTCTTGGGCGTGGGCCTTGTCCCCGGAGGCCACCGCTTCTTTGAGCTCATCGAGCTCCTCGTGGACCTTCTCCCAGACGCCCTCCATGGCGTCCCACTCGAAGCCGGCCTTGGCGGCTTTCTTGGAGATCGTCATCGCCCCGGCCAGGGCGGGTTGACCGCGCACCTTGCCGGCTAGGCGGTCGCTGAGGGGGCTGGCCGAGAGCGGTGCCTCGGCCTTTTCACTGGCCTTGATCGCCTCCCAGGTTTCCTTGACCGCTGCGCTGTCTGGGGCGATGGCATCGCTGAAGACGTGGGGGTGGCGGCGGATCAATTTCTCGCTGATCCCCCGGGCGATGGCCTCAAGGTCGAAGCGCTGCTCCTCCTGGGCGATCTGGGCATGGAGCACCACCTGAAGCAGGAGGTCGCCGAGCTCTTCTTTGAGGTGGGCCTCATCCCCAGAGCGAATGGCATCGGCCACCTCGTGGGCTTCCTCGAGCACGTAGGGGACCAGGGACTGGTGGGTTTGCTCCAGGTCCCAGGGGCAGCCCCCATCGGGATCCCGCAGCTTGGCCACCACCGCGATCAGCTCTTGAAGGGCATCGCTCATGGGAAGGGGCCAGCTGCTCCCTCACGATCTCATTGACCGCGGGGCCTGCGGCTGAACCAGAGCCGGTTGAAGAGTGCCTGCAGCAATGGCCTGGGGGGCTCCATCTGGGCCAGCTGCAACTGCGTTGCCAACCGATCGGGATCGAGCGAGAAGACCCCGGTATTGCGGGAGGCCATGACGCGCTCGATGGCTTCAGGCTCCAGGCCCTGGTCGTGGAAGCGGGCGCGGGCAATCGCCTGCCAGAGCTCCAGGTCCGCGTCCTTCTCTTCACTGAAGCTGCTGAGCACCAGCACGCCCCCTGGGCCGACGCGGGCACAGAGCTGCGCCAGGACTGGTTCTTGCTCAGCCGGTGGCAGCAGGTGCAGGACGTTCTGGCAGATCACCGCGTCAAAACGGCCCTCCACCTCCTCGAGCGCGTTAGGCCCCCAGGCGATGCGCTGGCCTCCTTGTGCTTCCGCAATCACCGCGTTGCAAAACCCGCGCATCTGCTCGCTTGGTTCCACCAGCTGCAGGGTTGCACCGGGCATGGCCTTCAGCAGGCTTGGGAGTTCTTCCCCGGCCCCAGGTCCCACCACGAGGGCCGATGCGGCCGTTGGAACGAGGGCACCGAGCGCGGCCGCGGCGAGCTCCAGGTGGGCGTCGTAGGCGGGAATGAGCCGGCGAATGCGCTGGTCGTAGTGGCGGCCGTAGTCGCCATCGAAGTCAAGGCTGGCCATCGCGCGAAGCCGTTGCCTTTGCTTTAGCGACGTCTTCTGATCCGTGGCATCGGGTCCCCGTCCTGCAGGAGATGCAGCCAGGCACTGGCTTCGATCCCAATCAGGGCAACCAGAAGCAACCGTTCCGGCCGGCTCCATTGCTGGTGCAGCCAGCGCAGCAGGTCCGTGTTGGCCGGGGGGTGGGTGAGGCCTGTCAGCAGCAGGGCGAGGCCGGTGAGGTAACCAACGCGCACCAGGGTGCCCAGCACCGGCGAATGGGAGAGAACCGAGCGATGGCGCAGGGCCTGCCGGTAGGGCCACCACAGCCAGCGCAGCGGGCCCCAGCGCTGGTAGGGCCGGGAGTTGGTGTCGAGATCGGGTGAGAGCCAGAGGCCGCCGATCAGGAAGGCCAGGCCACTGACGAGTGCTCCGCGGGGGCCCATCCAGGGCCACCAGAGCAGTCCGTAGGGCAGGGCCAGCCAGCAGGTGGCGCGGTCGTGTTGCTGGCCGCTGGCCATCGCTGGGGGTCAGTGCTGCCCTGCAGAATGCCGTAGCCGCCCGGTTAGCTCAGCGGTAGAGCGCCTGCCTTACAAGCAGGATGTCGCTGGTTCGAACCCGGCACCGGGCATTGAGTGAACTCAACCCTTCAGCCGTTTAAGGGTTGTTGGGGCCTTTGCTCTGCAGCTCGAATGGATCGGCTGGATGGGGGCTCGCTTCGCCCCTGAACAGTGTTTCTAGTTGCACCTTTTCGGAGCAGTCCTTCAGGTGGCAGCTCACTTCAAGGAAGCACAGGGCACGGATGGCGTTGCTCTCCTCCTCTTCCGTTTGATCGAGACCGAGCAGCTCCATCAGGAAGCTGTGAATGAGGGTGGTGAGGACTTTGGTCTGTTCGGACTGCGAGGACACCTTGATGCGCTTGGAGTCCCCCACGCTGAACTCACCCCAGCGGTACAGATGCAAGGTGTGGGTCTGCAGCCTTGAGGAGGTTGGCGCGATCCATGTCGCGCTCATTCGAGCGTGCTGCTTGTCTTCTTCCCAGCGGCAGTAGGGAATCGCCAGATCTGGGTCATCCACGCTGCTGTCGTGGAAGCGAGCCCAGGCGCGCATCAAGCAGGCGTTGATCACCTTGAGTTGGATCTGTGCGGCGGTGAAGCGTTTTTGACGCTCCACCCTCCCGAAGGTTCCCCAGTGCAGCCGGGTTGACCAGCTGCGCAGCCGCTGGGCGGTGGTCCGCCAAAAACTCAGCTGAGCAAGAGTTTTGACATCCCTGACCAGTCCTTTGAGCGTGTGACTCATATCCCTGCGAGCTGATCAGTCTCGTCTTGGGACACCTTAGACTTGCTTCAGGTTTCGGGGCTGTGTGTCCCGCTTCGGCGCCGAGCGATCCATAAAAAAGACCCAAGCGCTACTCGCTCGGGTCTTCTGACGCGTCGACTCAATAGCGACCCCAGTTAGTGGGCGGAGGAGAGTTCACCACCGCGGCCGCCCGCCTCTTCCGCCACGCCGATCCGGGCGAACAGGTTCAGGCTCTCGTCGTTGAGGTTGATCACCTCGACCTTGCTGCCACCGAGCTTGAGCTTGCGAATCACCTGATCGAGGGCGGTCACACCGCTTTGATCCCAAATGTGGGCCTCGCCCATGTCGATGGTGACGCGAGCGGGATGTTCGTGCAGCTCAAACCCCTGTCGGAAGTAAATGCTGCTGACGAAGAACAGCTGGCCGCGGACGCGGTAGATGCGGTGCTCGTTGCCGCTGAGCTCGCTGCTGACCTCGATCACCTTGGCCACCTTGCGGCTGAAGAGGATCCCCGCCAGGGCCACACCCGAGAGCAGGCCCACCGCCAGGTTGTGGGTCAACACGGTGACCACCACCGTCAGGAGCATCACCGAGGTGTCGCTCTTGGGGATGTTGCGGATGCTGCGGATCGAATCCCAGTTGGCGGTGTTGATCGCGATCATCACCATCACCCCAACCAGGGTGGCCATGGGGATCTGATTGACCCACTGGCTGGCCAGCAGGATCATCGCCAGCAGGCTGACGCCCGAGGTGAGGGTGGAGAGGCGGGTGCGGCCGCCGTAGCCGACGTTCATCACCGATTGGCCCACCAGTGCGCAGCCGGCCATGCCGCCGAAGAACGAGCTGACGATGTTGCCGATGCCTTGGCCGCGGGCTTCCTGGTTTTTGTGGGATGAGCTGTCGGTGACGTCGTCGAGGATGTCCTGGGTCAGGAAGGTTTCCATCAGGCCCACCAGGGAGATGGCCAGGGCCGTCGGCAGGATCAGGCCCAGGGTGCCCGTGGTGAAGGGCACCTGAGGAATGCCGAATTGGGGCAGGCCGCTTGGCAGGGTGCCGAGGCTGCTCACGGTGGGTACGTCGAGCCCCATGCGAATGGAGATCCCCGTCGAGATCAAGATCGCCACCAGGGCGGACGGAACGACCTTGGTGAAGCGCGGCATCACGTAGATGATCGCCAGGGTCAGGGCCATCAAGCCCCAGACCGCCGGTAGTTGCCCAGCGGTCACCGCCACCTTTTCGGGGTGGAAGAAATCAAGCCCCAATTGGGGCAGTTGCGCCAGGAAGATCAGGATTGCCAGGGCGTTCACAAAGCCCGCCATGACCGGCTGGGGCACGAAGCGCATCTGGTGGGCAAGCCGCAGGTAGCCCCAGGCGATTTGCAGAACACCCGTCAGGATCCCGGCCGCCAGCAGGTACTGCAGGCCCATGCCTTCGCCGAGGGCGTTGCCCTGCTCCACCAGCCCGGTCATCAGGAGGGCGGTGGAGCCCGTGGCCGAGGTGATCATCGCGGTGCGCCCGCCGAACACGGCGAGGGTCACCGAGAGCATGAAGGCGCCGAATAGGCCGACCCGCGGGTCCACGCCGGCGATGCCGGAGAAGGCGATCGCCTCCGGGATCATCGCGAAGGCCACCACCAGGCCCGAGAGGATGTCGCGATGGGGCTTGCCCCACCATTCTTTGAGGGCGAAATTCATAGGGTCTGCGGCTGCTGTCGTCTGGCGTCCCCTACTGGGAATCACCCGCTAGGGCCGACCCTATCAGTGCTGCACTGACGCTCCAGAGGCGTGCGCAGGCTTCAGCGTCCAGCGCTCGAGGGGGCATGCGGCAGACGGTTGGGTAGCCCCGCAGGTTCCCGAACCCTCCCGGTCCGTAGAACACCCCGGCCTTGGCGTCCGGCGCTGTCGCCGCAAAAAGCTGGGGTAGGGACCCCATGGCGGCGCTCTGGAAGAGCGGATCCATCAGGCGGTAGGCGAGACCCTCGACCTTGGCGTTTTTGGCGGCCACGGAAGTGGGCTGCAGGTTGGTGCGGGCCAGCCCCGGGTGGGCGACCAGTGAGAGCACGTTGGAGCCTTCCTCCTCCAGCTGCCGCTGCAGCTCGAGGGCCGTCATCGCGTTGGCGAGCTTGCTTTGGCCGTAGGCATCCCAGGGCCTGTAGCGCGTCTCGCCCTGCAGATCATCGAAGGTGATGCGACCGAAGTAGGCCGCTCCAGAACTCACATGCACGATCCGGCCGTTGGGGCTCCGCTTCAGCAGGGGGAGCAGGGCTTGGGTCAAGGCGACATGGCCCAGGTGATTGACCGCAAATTGCAGCTCGAAGCCCTGGCGGCTCAAGGTCCGCGGCGGTGCCATCACCCCCGCGTTATTGAGCAACAGATCAAGGCCCTCCACCTGGGCGGCGGCCCGCTGCACGCTCTCCAGGTCCGCCAGGTCCAGCTCCAGCGGGATCAGCGTTCCGCCGGTTTCTGCGTGCAAGGCCGCGGCTGTCTTGTTCGCCTTCTCGAAGCTGCGGCAGGCCAGCAGCACGGTGGCGCCCTTGGCGGCCAGGGCCCGCGCGCTCTCGAGGCCTAGACCACTGTTGGCGCCGGTGATCAGGGCGGTCCGCCCCCGTTGATCGGGGATGTCAGCGGCGGTCCAGGGCACGGCGGGGTCGGGCATTACGGCTCCAATCGTCTCGCCCGCAGCTCCAGCACCGTGGGCCCAACCCAGAAACTGCCGGGGTCGGAGGCGGCCGCCTGGATCTGCCCCAGCGCTTCTTGTTGATCGGTTGTGCTCCAGAGCCCCAGCTGTTGCAACTGCAGCCCATAGACCGCGACAAAGCGCTCCATCCACTGGGCCGCCATCGACCCCTGGGAACCGAGAACGGGCAGTGGGAGCAGCTCTTCGATCTGCCAGCCCCGGGCGCTCAGGAGGGACGGCAGCCTGCGGTTCACGTCCGGATCTCCACCAGCGGCGCGGAAGCTGTCTTGACAGGCCTGGCCGAACCGCGCGACCGCTGTCGCCTGGGGATGCAGGGCGAAGGTGTCCCAGTGGACGTATTCGTGGACGAGTAGCTGGGCGCCGATGGGAAGGCAGCGCTCCAGGCCCGCCAGCAGCGGCTCGAGGTCCGGCAGAAACATCGCCAGCCAGCGGCACCAGGCCAGATCGAAGTGCTCGTTGGGCCAGGGATCCTTCAGCAGATCGTGCTGGCGGACCTCGAGCTGGGGCAGGCGGTTCCGTTGGGCCAGGGCTTGGGCCTCGGCGGCGTAGTCCGCGCTGAGCTCCAGCCCCAGGACCCGGCCAGTGGGGCCCACGCGGGCCGCGAGGTCAGCGGCAGCAAAACCAGGACCGGCGCCCAGATCGAGCAACCGCTGCCCGCGCTGAATGCCGGCCCGGGTCCAAGCCGCTTCACTGATGGGGGACCAGAGCTCGTGCTGAAAGCGCAGCCGCTCCAGCTCGCTCTGATGGGTTCCGAGGACGTAGTCCGAGGCCATCGCCCCGCAGCTCAGTCTTCGGGGAACAGCAGGGCAGCGAGTTCGTCGGCATCCACGTCGTAGACGCGGGCCAGGCTGGTCTCGATTGCTGCGGTGACTTCGCCGGGCAGGAAGCGCATGGCGCTGAGGGCGTCGTCGGTGATCTCGTCGGTCAGAAGCTTGTCGCCGCCAAGCTTCTCGTCATTGATGACGGCCATCACCCAGCTCTGGTAGGCGTACACCAGATCGGAAAACTCCAGATCGGCGTCGTTGAAGTCGAGGGCCATGGCTCGGCGTTCACTTGACCGCAGTCTGCACACCGATGGGGAGGATGGATGGCATGACAACTGCATCTCCTGACCCACTGGCCCTGCAGGCGACCTTGGTGGATTTCGCCTTGGCGGAGTTGGTGCGCCAAAACCGCGAAAGCTTTCCGCCCCTCTGGAGCAGTGAGAGCTGGGCGAAATTGCTGATTTGGCTGGCCCTGAACTGCGGCTGCAGCGGCGACGAGGCGGGCCTGAAGACCTTCGCGGAGTCCATCGGTGCGGTGCAGACCGCGCGGATGCGCCGGGTCTTTTTTGAGCGGGAGCTGGGGGATCTGGAACTGCAGCTGATGGCCGATCCCGCTGAACAGCAGGTGTTGGTTTTGCCCCAGGGCCCCGCTGAGGAGGTGCTGGAGTTCGATCGCATTGCCCGTGCGCTGGAGCGTGTCGGCTTGAGCGAGCGGCTGCCGGTGGAGCGTGAGCGCTGGCAACGCTTGGATTCCCTCGTGGCGATCCCCTGGCTGGAGTCCCTCTGATGGAGCTGATCGCCCGCTACAGCAACGCTGGTTTTGAGGCCCTCTCCGAGGGGGTGATGGCCTTCTTTGATCGACGCCAGGACCTGCAGCGCCCCGGCGTGGCGTTCGGGCCCGATGGAGCTGAGCCCGCCAAGGTCTCGACCGACATCAGCCTGGTGGCGATCGACCGCTCGGACCCCGAGGCCTTCGCCTTGGCCGAGGTGATCTTGAGGGGGGTCACGGCAGGCCTGGAGCGTTACCTGCAGGAGCGGCCGCTGTTCCGCGACTGCTGCCCGGATCAGGAGCTCTTTGTCAATCCGATTTTCAACATCCAGCGCTATGCCCCCGGTGAGGGCTTCAAGCGCTGGCACTGCGATTGGACCATCAGCGATGAGGCCACCGAGCCGGTGCACCGGGTCTTGGCCTGGATCCTGTATTGCAACAGCGTCGAGGAGGCCGGCACCGAGTTCCACTGGCAGGGGCACCACGAAGAGGCCCAGCGCGGCAAGCTCGTGCTCTTTCCCGCCGGGCCCTCCCACATCCATCGCGGCCGGGTGAACCAGAGCGAGAGCAAAACCATCGCCACGGGGTGGATCAACGCCGGCAGCCGCGAGGCCTATCTCAAACGCCTGGCGGCGGGCTAAGGCACCGGCGGCCCTTTGCGAGCATGGGTGGATTGCCTGATCTGCTCCCGTGACCGAGGCCACCGCCGCTGCTCCTGCCACCGCTGCGGAGGCTCTGTCTAAGACGTACGACCCGGTGGGCACCGAGGCCCGTTGGCAGCAGGCCTGGGAAACCCAAGGCGCCTTCCACCCGGACCCGAAGGCCCCTGGTGAGCCGTTTTCGGTGGTGATTCCACCGCCGAACGTGACCGGCAGCCTGCACATGGGCCACGCCTTCAACACGGCCCTGATCGACACGATCGTCCGCTTCCAGCGGCTCCAGGGCAAAAACGTGTTGTGCCTGCCCGGCACCGACCACGCCTCGATCGCTGTCCAGACAATCCTGGAGAAGCAGCTCAAAGCCGACGGCAAGCGCAAGGAAGACCTCGGCCGCGAGGCCTTTCTGGAGAAGGCCTGGGAGTGGAAGGCCCAGAGCGGCGGCACGATCGTCGGGCAGCTGCGCCGCCTCGGTTATTCGGTGGATTGGCGCCGGGAGCGCTTCACCCTCGATGCGGGCTGCAGCGAAGCGGTGATCGAGGCCTTCAATCGCCTGCACGAGCAGGGCTTGATCTACCGGGGCGAGTACTTGGTGAATTGGTGCCCCGCCTCCGGATCCGCCGTGAGCGACCTGGAGGTGGAGATGAAGGAGGTGGATGGTCACCTCTGGCATTTCCGCTATCCCTTGAGCAGCGGCCAGGGCTTCCTGGAGGTGGCGACGACCCGCCCCGAAACCCTCCTCGGTGACACCGGCGTGGCGGTGAACCCAAAGGATCCCCGCTATGCGGAGTTGGTGGGCCAGACCCTGACCCTGCCGCTGGTGGGCCGGGAGATTCCGATCGTGGCCGACGACCACGTTGATGCCGAGTTCGGGACGGGCTGCGTCAAGGTCACCCCCGCCCATGACCCCAATGACTTCGCGATCGGCCAGCGCCACAACCTGCCGCTGATCACGGTGATGGCGAAGGACGGCTCGATGAATGAGGCCGCCGGTCGCTTCCAGGGACTCGATCGCTTTGAGGCGCGCAAGGCCGTGGTGGCGGCGATGGAGGAGGAGGGCTTCCTGGTGAAGGTGGAGGACTACCGCCACAGCGTTCCCTTCTCCGACCGGGGCAAGGTGCCCGTGGAGCCCCTGCTCTCCACCCAGTGGTTTGTCAAAACCGAGCCTTTGGCGGCCCGCTGCCGCGAGGCCCTCGAGAACGCTGATCCCCGCTTTGTGCCCGAGCGTTGGAGCAAGGTCTATCGCGACTGGCTCACGGACATTCGTGATTGGTGCATCTCGCGCCAGCTCTGGTGGGGCCACCGGATCCCCGCTTGGTTTGTGGTCAGCGAGACCGGCGGTGTGATCACCGACTCCACCCCCTATGTGGTGGCGCGTGATGCAGCGGACGCCCAAGCCAAAGCGGAGTCCCAGTTCGGTGCGGGTGCTGCCCTTGAGCAGGATCCGGACGCCCTCGACACCTGGTTCTCCAGTGGTCTCTGGCCCTTCTCCACGATGGGTTGGCCCAATGCCGAGGCGGCGGATCTGCAGCGCTGGTACCCCACCAGCGTGCTGGTGACGGGCTTCGACATCATCTTTTTCTGGGTGGCCCGGATGACGATGATGGCCGGCGCCTTCACCGGGCGGATGCCCTTCCAGGACGTCTACATCCACGGCCTGGTGCGGGATGAGAACAACCGCAAGATGAGCAAGTCGGCGGGCAATGGCATCGACCCGCTGCTGCTGATCGATCGCTACGGCGCCGATGCCCTGCGCTTTGCCCTGGTGCGTGAGGTGGCTGGTGCCGGCCAGGACATTCGCCTGGACTACGACCGCAAGTCGGACACCTCCGCGACGGTGGAGGCCTCACGCAACTTCGCCAACAAGCTTTGGAACGTCACCCGCTTCGCCCTGATGAACCTGGGCGGCGAGACCCCCGCGAGCTTGGGTGAGCCTGACCCTGCTGCCCTGCAGCTGGCGGACCGTTGGATCCTCTCGCGGCTGGCCCGGGTGAACCGCGATAGCGCTGAGCGCTACGGCAGCTACGGCCTTGGTGAGGCGGCGAAGGGGCTCTATGAATTTGCCTGGAACGAGGTCTGCGACTGGTACGTCGAGCTGATCAAGCGCCGCCTGAATCCCGGCGAGAACCCCAGCGCTGAAGCCCTCGCCGATCAACGCACGGCCCGTCAGGTGCTGGCCAAGGCCCTGAATGAATTGCTGGTGATGCTGCATCCCCTGATGCCCCACCTCAGCGAGGAGCTCTGGCATGGCCTGAACGGCGAGCCCGAGGAGACGTTCCTAGCCCTGCAGCCCTGGCCGACCCTCGATGTCTCGGCCCTGGATGACGACTTGGAGGCGTCCTTCGCCGACCTGATTGAGGCGATTCGCGTGGTGCGCAACCTGCGGGCGGTGGCAGGTCTGAAGCCCAGTCAGAGCGTTCCGGTGCGGTTCGTGACCGGTCGCAGTGCGTTGGCGTCGGTGCTCAGTGCCGCCACCGCGGACATCACGGCCTTGACCCGCGCGGAGCGGGTGGAGGTGCTGGACCCCGCCGCCGCTGAGGCCAATCCCGCTGCGAAGGCTCTGGCCGGGGTGAGCGGTGAACTGCAGGTGTTGCTGCCGATCGACGGTCTGGTGGATTTCGATGCGCTGCGGGGCCGCCTGGAGAAGGACATCGCCAAGGCGGAAAAGGAGATCAAGGGGCTCTCGGGTCGCCTCTCCAACCCCAACTTCGCCTCCAAGGCGCCCCCTGAGGTGGTGGCGGAGTGCCAGGCCAATTTGGCGGAGGCGGAGGCCCAGGCTGAGTTGGCCCGTAAGCGCCTGGCCGATCTGGGCTGATGGACTGGCAGAGCTGGCTTCCGGTTCTGCAGTCCCCCGCGGGGGCCCTGCTGTTCATTCCCCTCTATGCGGTTTGGGTGACGTTGCTGTTGCCGGGGGTCTGGGCGTCGATGTTGGCCGGCGCTTTGTATGGCACGTGGTGGGGCAGCTTGATCGTCTTTGTTGGGGCCTCCCTTGGGGCGGAAGCGGCCTTTTTGCTTGGACGCACCTGGCTGCGCGGTTGGTCAACGCGCCGGCTTCAGGCCTTCCCCAAGCTGCAGGCGGTGGAGCAAGCGGTCAGCCGTGAGGGGTTGAAGCTGGTGCTGCTCACCCGCCTCTCACCAGCGTTTCCGTTTTCCTTGCTCAACCTGGCCTATGGCCTCAGCGAGGTCAGCCTGCGCGATTACACGATTGGTCTGATCGGGATCATCCCCGGCACGATCCTGTTCTGCGGCTTGGGGGCTCTCGCTGGGGATGTGGCCCGCTTCGGTGACGTGCTCAGCGGTGAGGCGGATCCCTTCACCTGGACGCTGCGGGTGGTGGGTATCGCCGCCACGGTGGCTTCGGTCTGGCTCGTGGGCCGGGCCGCCCAGCGGGCCCTCAAGGCGGCTCAGCCGTCCGATTGATCCGGCAGTCGCCAGTCGCGCAGCGTTGCAATCAGCACGAACCAGCCCAGTCGCAGCTTTGCGAGGGGGCCGGGGCGCTGGGCGAGATCGGCGTACTTCGCTCGGCCGCATTCGGTTTTGATCCAGCGGTGGATCGCGCTTGGCTGCGAGTTGCTCATGGGACGAGGAGGGCTTGCAGGCTGGCTTCGTCGAGCACGGGGATCCCCAGGCTCTCGGCTTTGCTCAGCTTGCTGCCGGCTTCCTCGCCCGCCACGACATAGCTGGTTTTTTTGCTGACTGAGCCGGTCACCTTGCCGCCGGCGGCCTCGATCAGGGCCTGGGCTTGGGAGCGGCTGAGGCTGGGCAGGGTGCCGGTGAGCACGAAGGTCTGGCCTGCCAACGGGGCAGGGCCGCTCGCTTCAGGCTGCTCCTCTTCGGCGCTGGCCAGGCTGAAGCCCAGGCGCTCCAGGCTCGTCAGCAGCTCCTGGTTGGCGCCGGTGGAGAACCATTGCTGGAGGCTTTGGGCGATCTCGCCGCCGATGCCGTAGACGGCGGTGATCGCTTCAGGGGTTTCTGTGGCGGCGGTGGCCAGGTCCGCCGCGCTGGGGAAGGCCTTGGCGAGCGCTTTGGCGTTGACCTCGCCCACGTGGTGAATGCCGAGGCCGTAGAGCTGCCGGTGCCAGGGCTGTTGCTTGGACTGGGCCAGGGCGGCCACGAGGTTCTCGGCGCTCTTGCTGCCCATGCGCTCCAGGCTGCAGAGCAGGGCTTGGTCGAGCCGGTAGAGGTCGGCGATCGAGCCCACCAGGCCCCGGTCCACCAGCTGTTCAATCAACTTGCTGCCCAGGCCATCGACATCGAGGGCGCCTTTGCTGACCCAGTGGCGCAGGGCGCCGCGCAGGATCGCGGGGCAGCTGCTGTTGACGCAGCGGGTGGCGGCTTCCCCTTCTTCGCGGACGAGCTCGGAACCGCATTCCGGGCAGGTGTGGGGGAGTTCCAGTCGCTGGGAGTCGGCGGGGCGCAGCTCCGGCAGGACCCGGACCACCTCTGGAATGATTTCGCCGGCCTTGCGCACGACGATGGTGTCGCCGGCGTGGAGATCAAGCTCCACCAGGCGATCGGCGTTGTGCAGGGTGGCCCGACTGACGCTGGTGCCGGCGAGGGGCACGGGTTCAAATTCGGCCACCGGGGTGATCACGCCGGTGCGTCCCACCTGGCAGCTCAGCCGCAGCAGTTTGCTGGGGGCCTCCTCGGCCGGGTACTTCAGGGCGATGGCCCAGCGGGGAGCCTTCTGGGTGAAGCCCGCGCTGTCTTGAAGCCTCAGGTCGTTGAGCTTCACGACGACGCCATCGGTGGCGTAGTTCAGCTGGCGGCGGCCGTCGTCCCACTGCTCAAAGAACGTCGCGACTGCCCCTAAGTCGGGGAGCAGGGCCGCATTGGGATTGACCTTGAAACCGGCCCGCTTGAGCCACTCCAGGGCGTCCCACTGACTGACGGGGCCGTCCGTCCAGTCCTCGGGGAGGTGCAGGGTGTAGGCGAAGAAGTCGAGCTTGCGCGCGGCGACCACCTTGGGATCGAGTTGCCGCAGGGTGCCGGCGCAGGCGTTGCGGGGGTTGGCGAAAAGGGGTTCGCCGCGGGCCTGACGCTCGCTGTTGATCGCCGCAAAGGTGTCATCGGGGATCAGGGCTTCGCCGCGCACCTCCAGCCAGGCCGGTGGGTTCTCCAGCTGCAACCGCAGCGGGACCGAGGCGATTGTGCGGACATTGGCGGTGATCTCCTCCCCTTGTTCGCCGTCTCCGCGGGTGGCCGCCCGCACCAGGACGCCGTTCTCGTAGCTGAGGGCGAGGGCGTTGCCGTCGATCTTCAGCTCACCGACCATCGGCAACGCGGTGCCCGGCTCGCGATCGAGCACCTTGAGCAGGCGGCCGTACCAGGCTTCGAGTTCGCTGGTGTTGAAGGCGTTGTCGAGGC
>JAAZUZ010000163.1 GCA_018623875.1 Synechococcus sp. HW_metabat.21 | reverse complement strand
GGCACGGCGACCTTTTTGATCATGGGACCCGGCTGTACCCGGGCCTGCCCCTACTGCGACATCGACTTCGACAAAAGCGTGCGCAGCCTCGATCCGACCGAACCGGAAAGGCTGGGGGAGGCCACGGCGCGGCTCGGCCTCAAGCATGTCGTGATCACCTCGGTGAATCGCGATGACCTCAGCGATGGTGGGGCGAGCCAATTTGTGGCCTGCATCGAAGCTGTGCGTGAGCGCTCTCCGCAAACCACGATCGAGCTGCTCATCCCCGATTTCTGCGGGGACTGGAACGCCCTGGCCACGGTCATGGCCGCCGGCCCCGATGTGCTGAACCACAACATCGAGACCGTGCCAAGTCTCTACAAGAAGGCGCGGCCCCAGGGGATCTATGAACGCTCCCTGGAACTGCTCTTGCAGGTGCGGGAGCGTTGGCCCAAGGCCTACAGCAAGTCCGGCTTGATGGTCGGCCTGGGTGAGACCGATGAGGAGGTCATGGAGACCCTCATGGATCTGCGCGAGCACCAGGTCGACATCGTCACCATCGGCCAGTACCTCTCCCCAGGTCCAAAGCACCTACCGGTGGATCGCTTTGTCACCCCCGAGCAGTTCGAGCGGTTCCGGATCCACGGCGAGCAGGAGTTGGGCTTCCTCCAGGTGGTCAGCACGCCGCTGACCCGCAGCAGCTATCACGCCGGTGAGGTGCAGCGCCTGATGCAGCTGCACCCGCGTTAAGGCTGAGGCTCCAGCAGAAATTCGGCCTCCAGGGCTTGAGCCTCTGGGCCGTCGCCGAGGGCATCCAGGCGCTGATTCACCAGGCTCACCGGGGCATCCAAACGAACGCAGTGCTCGAGCAAGGCCAGGGTCATCTGGCGAGCGATGAGCTGCTGGAGAGGTTGGGCGAACTCAGGAGGCATGGCTCCGTTGCAGGTGCCCGAACGCTATGGAGACTGTCCCGTTCGGACGGTCGGGCGAGCCGAACCAGGGGGTGCGGCGAGCCGACCACCTGGTGCAACAACCGAACGGAACAGACGGGGAACCGGCGGCGGCGTTAGGCGGCCACCGCCTCTCGCTCGGCCAAGCCGACGTTGGCCTTCTCGCTGGGGGGGACCAGCACCTTGAAGCGCGGCTTCCAGCTCGACCAGTCCGCAAGGATCGTCGCGGCCTTGGTACTGCCCGTGGCGGCGACATGGGCCTCCAGCAAGGGCTTGAGCAGGGCCTCCTGCTCAGGGGTGCTGAGGGCACAGATCTCGACGATCTCGTGATTCACCCGATCGCGCAGGCCACCGGTCTCATCCAGAACGAAGGTGACCCCTCCGGTCATGCCGGCACCCACGTTGCGGCCGGTGCTGCCCAGCACCACGACCACACCGCCCGTCATGTACTCGCAGCAGTGATCACCGGCGCCTTCGACAACGGTCTTGGCACCACTGTTGCGAACAGCGAAGCGTTCGCCGGCGCGGCCAAGGGCGAAGAGCTCGCCACCGGTCGCGCCATAGAGGCACGTGTTCCCGAGGATCACCTGGGAGCCGGGGTCATTACCGCCCGTAGGAGGAACAACGGTGAGGCGACCGCCATTAATGCCCTTGCCGACGTAGTCGTTGGCTTCGCCCACCAGGCGCACATTCATGCCTTGAACGGTGAAAGCACCGAAGCTCTGACCAGCGGCGCCCTCATAGGTGAGGTCGAGCTGGCCCTTGAAGCCGGTGTTGCCATGGCGGGCCGCAATCTCACCGCCGAGGCGGGCGCAGACGCTGCGATCGGTGTTGATGATCGGCAGGGTGCGAGCCAGCTGGCCGTGGTTCTCGATGGCCGCCATCAGCTCGGCATCAGCCAACAGCTGGTCCTCCAGGATCACGCCGTTGCCATGGGCCACCTCGGCGTGGCGCACCCAGGCGCGGTCAGCCGCCTGAGGGATGGGATCCAGCAGGCAAGAGAGGTCGAGGGCCTTGGTTTTGGCCAACTGCACAGCGCGGGGCTTGAGCAGATCCGTGCGGCCAATCAGGTCGTCCAGGCGAGCCACGCCGAGAACACTCATCAGCTGACGCACCTCCTCCGCCACGAACAGGAAGAAGTTGACCACCTGCTCCGGCAGGCCGGTAAAGCGCTTGCGCAGGGCTTCCTTCTGGGTGGCCACCCCGACCGGGCAGTTATTGGTGTGGCAAACGCGGGCCATGATGCAGCCCTCAGCGATCATCGCGATCGAACCGAAGCCGTATTCCTCGGCACCCAGCAGAGCCGCAATCACCACGTCCCAACCGGTCTTGAGGCCGCCGTCAGCCCGCAGCAGCACGCGATCGCGCAGGCCGTTCTCGAGCAGGGCCCGGTGCACCTCGGTCAGGCCGAGTTCCCAGGGACCGCCGGCGTGCTTAATCGAGCTGAGGGGCGAGGCGCCGGTGCCGCCGTCATGGCCAGAGATCTGGATGACATCCGCGTTGGCCTTGGCCACACCGGCCGCGATGGTGCCGATGCCGATCTCGGCGACAAGCTTCACGCTCACCTTGGCGGCGGGGTGCACCTGGTGCAGGTCATGGATGAGCTGCGCGAGGTCCTCGATCGAATAGATGTCGTGGTGGGGCGGAGGTGAGATCAACGCCACCCCAGGCTTGCTGTTGCGCAACCAAGCGATGTAGGGGTCGACCTTGGGACCCGGGAGCTGGCCGCCTTCACCGGGCTTAGCGCCCTGGGCGACCTTGATCTCCAGCTGCTTGCCACTGCGCAGGTATTCCGGGGTGACCCCGAAACGACCCGAGGCGATCTGCTTAATCGCCGAGCAGGCCGTGTCGCCATTACGAAGGCCCTTGATCGAAGGCAGGGTGGCCGAGAGGCCCTCCGCATTCACATCGCCCAGGACGTTGAAGCGGGCCGGATCCTCACCGCCTTCACCGCTGTTGCTCTTGCCGCCGATGCGGTTCATCGCCACAGCGAGCACCTCGTGGGCTTCGCGGGAGAGGGCACCCAGGCTCATGCCACCGGTGCAGAAGCGCTCACAGATGCTCTCAATGCTCTCGACCTGGTCGAGGGGGAGGGGCGATGCAGCGGGCTGCAGTTCCAGCAAGTCCCTCAGCGCCGTCACCGGACGGTTCTCCACCAAGGTCTTGTAGGTGGAGAAATGGTCGTAACCCGGGCCCTGCTTGATCGCGGCATGGAGCGCCTTGGTCATCTCCGGGCTGTTGAGGTGGTACTCACCACCTGTGCGGTACTGCACAAAGCCCATGAACTCGAGCTTGGTGCGGTTCAGCTCTGGGAAAGCCTTGGCATGGAAGGTCAAGGTCTCGCTGGCCAAGTCCTCCAGACTGAGGCCGGCCAAGCGGCTAGTGGTGCCTTTGAAGGCGCGCTCAATCAGATCCGCACCAACGCCGATCGCCTCAAAAATTTGGGCGCCGTGATAGCTGGCAAGCAGGGAAATACCGATCTTGGAGAGGATCTTGCGGAGACCGTCTTCCAGGGCCTTGCGCACGTTGGCTTGGACCTGATCCGGGGTTAGAGCCGGCAGCTTGCCCCGCTCGATCAGTTTCTGGGTCTTGGGATGGGCCAGCCAATGGCGGGTGGTCTCCCAGGTCAGCCATGGGCAGACCGCGCTGGCGCCATAGCCAATCAGACAGGCCAGATGGTGGGTGCTCCAGCACTGGGCGGTTTCGGCCACCAGGGAGGTCTGCAGCCGCAAACCCTGCTTCAAGAGGTGGTGGTGAACCGCACCAATCGCCAGCAACGGCGGGATGTAGGAGGTGGTCGCCGTGATGCCACGGTCGGAGAGCACCAGGATCTGGCTGCCGTTGCGCACGGCGGCTTCTGCGTCGCTGCAGAGCTGGGAGAGGGCCGACTCGAGGCCTGCCGGTCCACCGCTGATCGGCATCAGGGTCGACAGGGTGCGGCTGGCAATGCCCTGTTGGGTGGCAGCCGCTAGCTCGGCCTCATTGAGGATCGGGCTGTCGAGGTGCAAGACCGCTGCCGCAGAAGCATCCGGCTTGAGCGGAGACCCCCGCTTACCGAGATGCATCTCCAGGCTCATCACCAACTTCTCCCGCAGCGGATCAATCGGCGGGTTGGTGACCTGGGCGAAGCGC